>CAJWNF010000169.1 GCA_913044155.1 uncultured Gammaproteobacteria bacterium | reverse complement strand
TTTTTGCATTTTTTGAACAATCGATCCTGGCATAGCGCCAATATATGTCCTTCTATGGCCACGAATCTCGGCCTCATCCCTTATACCTCCAAGAGCCATACGAACATATTTTCTGTTAACTGATCTGGCAATAGATTCACCTAAAGAGGTCTTACCAACACCTGGCGGGCCGACCAAACAAAGAATATTTGCCTTATTATGGCTGACTCTAGTTTGTACGGCTAGATGCTCTAAAATTCTTTCCTTAACCTTATTTAAGCCGTAATGGTCATTATCGAGTATTTTTTGAGCTTTCACTAAATCATGATTGATATGAGTTTTTTTACTCCAAGGCACAGAACACAAATTCTCAATGTAGGTCCTAATAATAGATGCATCAGATGATTGCGAAGACATTCTTTGAAGTTTGTTGAGCTCACTTTGTGCTTTAGCCTTAGCCTCCTTTGGCATCTTTGCCTTATTGATATTTTGCTGAAGCTCTTCAATTTCGTTTTCATCATCAAGAGTTCCTAGCTCTTTCTGAATAGACTTCATTTGCTCGTTCAAATAATAGTCTCTCTGGTTCGATTCCATTTGTTTACGGACACGGCTTTGAATCTTTTGCTCCGCCCCAAGGAGATCGAGTTCACTTTCAAGAATGGTGAGAATTTTTTCCAATCGATCCTTAGCGTTAAGACTCTCTAAAAGGGATTGTTTTTCCTCTATTTTAAGATTAAGGTTGGCAATAATCACATCACTAAATCTCTCTATATCGGTAATCTCTTTGAGCACTTTAAAGACTTCTTCTGGTATTTTCTTGCTCAGCTTTATGTATTTTTCAATATTATCTAAAGCCAGTCTCATCATTGCGTTTATTTCAGTGTCATCTTCAACAGTCAAGATGCAGTCACTCAGCAAAACTTCTGTATATCCACCGACATCGATAAATTCATCAATATTTGCTCTTTTAATTCCTTCAACGAGAACTTTGATTGTTCCATCTGGCAATTTTAGCAACTGCAGAATTGTAGCCAAAGTGCCAACTCTATGAAGATCATCATTGTTTGGATCCTCTATTGATTCATCTTTTTGTGTTACCAAAAAGATATTTTTATCTGCCTCCATCGCTTGCGTAATTGCATTAACCGAAGATTTTCTGCCGATAAATAGAGGGATAACAGTGTGCGGGAATACGACCACATCTCGCAGTGGCAATAAAGGTACCGTCTGGATGATTAAATCATTTGAATTTGTTGATTCTTCTGTTCCCATAATAACGAAACACCTTGCTTATCTAATAATTTCTTTAGATAGTGCCTAGTGACGTTAATTTCAAGTAGCCACTGACCAAATTCATTCATTTTTTCATTATGAATGTATCCAATATTATGAATTTCACTTCGAATATAGGCTGACTGAACATCTAATCGTATACTGGCATGAGTCATCATACCACTAAGAGACTGAGATAAGGCTTGATAGAGCAAATCTATACCAACTCCGGTATCGGCTGATAACCAAACTCGAAATATTCTACCTTCATGATCCTTGTCAACTCTAGGCTCAAAATCATTAATTTCATCGATTTTGTTCATCACTATGATGGTAGTTATATCCTGTGCATCAATTTGTTCAATAATATCTTCCACTTGATTAATTTTTTCATGACTATTTTCATCACAAGCGTCTACAACATGAAGTAGGACATTCGCCTGGCTTGTCTCCTCTAGGGTTGACTTAAATGCATCTATGAGGTCATGGGGCAAGTCTTGAATAAACCCCACTGTATCAGCGATAACAGCCTCTCCAGATGCCGGTAATACAACTTTCCTGATAGTAGAATCTAGGGTTGCAAAAAGTTTATTATCAGTATAGACATGTGATTCGGTTAGACGATTAAATAAGGTTGATTTTCCGGCATTTGTATAACCCGCTAATGCAATCATTGGGAGGTCGTTTTTTAGCCGAGATTTGCGCCCCAAATCTCTTTGTTTATGAACTTTTTCAAGGCGCTTGTTGATGTATTTAATGCGTTTACCAATCAAACG
>CAJWNF010000168.1 GCA_913044155.1 uncultured Gammaproteobacteria bacterium | reverse complement strand
AACTGGCTGAATTTTTTTGAGTCTTCATTTAATAAAATATAAATAATAATTGACCTATATTAATTATTATTTATTGAAGAAAAAGAAAAATCCATTATTATGACTCCTGATTCTAAATTTTCCGATATCAGTGTAGATTTTATGCGCTCACCTGAACAGGTGATGCGTCTAGATAGGATGGGCTCCTCCCATCAAACTAGACTTAGTTTTATGCGCTCACTGATTAGACGCATGTCTAACGAAAAATGGCAATTTGAATGCCTACAGCGTGATATAGATAGTGATGGTTTTGGTGCCAGTGTTTATGCAGTTAAGACACCCAAGAGAACTTATTCACTTATTGCCTTTACACAAGACATACCACCCAATAAAAGGACCGACCGTGTAATAGCAGAGGTTTGGGACGCTACATTTAGTTTGTACGATGGTGTACCAACTCAAAAAGATATAGATTATTTAGCACAAAATACCCCCAAACAGGAAGGCGGTAGATTTCGCCCCAGCGAACTTGTTTTAGCAAGAGCAAATAAAAGTCTAAGACTTTTCGAGCATGTCATCTCTTCCCTTGCACAAGGGAATCAGCCAGATATCGAATTGCTATCATCAGTAGGTTATCTGATGCGCACTACGGCAATCTATGGCAGCGGTAAATTTGGTTGTGCTGATAGAGAAAAAATTGCCAGCCGAGAGGAATGTAGAGGGGCATTCCAAATTGAGATGTTAGCGGTTTATTTAATTCGCTGGTTTACGATAGATCTGGTTGAGTATCTGGCCAAAAAAAGGGGTGGCGATAAAGCGACTAGACTAGACCCAAGTATTAGTCGATTCCTTGGTATTGGTAATTCTACTGGTTTGGGTATGGCGCCTTTTTTATTAAAACACCCCAACCTAATTCATAGCTGGGTTTTAGCTAAAGAAAGTGCGTTAGCAAGGGTTAGAAGTATTGAGACGCCTCTAAATGGCTCGCTTGAAAAATTTATGCAGTCCCTTGACCAAGTTAGTCAGCACCTTAAAGAATGGCGTGTTGATGACGAACTGCAGACATCCCGTATTGAACGCCTTAAGAGTGAAATTGAATCGCTAACCAACTGGTGTAATAATGAAATTAACCTAGTGAAGCCCTATCCATGGAACGGCATCTATCAGCATACCGAAGATTGTTATTCTCTGGAATGCCAGGAATTGGTTGTCTCTTTAATTATTGAGCCCCATGGTTCTTTGGTGGATGATCTGGCGGAGACAATGTTCTCTGAATCTATACCCAAGATTCAAGTTGGCATGCCTCTAAGCCAATTAAAAGCAATAGTTAAGAATTATTACGCTTGGGCTATAGCTATTGATTTCACAACAACTAAGTCGCAGCAACATTTCTGGTATTACTCGGAAGAGAAGTTAGAGCCCCGCTTTGGTTCTCGTGCAGATGAAGATGGGTCCGAACAGGAAATGCCTTTGACCATAGGCCGTGACGCATATGAACTTAACGAGGTGCTGTTTTCGGTGGATGATGATATGTTGGTGGGTGAATTTGTACTTGCCCATCCTCAGTATAGACACATCATACGTCGCATTCAAAACACTTTTATAATGCCATACTCAGAGGTGCAAGATAATTTGCTAGATGAATCTATGCTGCCATTAAATTTGCTACGTTTCAAGTTGGCTTTTTTTGGAGCCTCAAAGTTTGATCCTAAGTCTGATCTATGGACAAGAATATGTATGTATCAAGGCGCTCCCATGCCAGAACATTTAGCTGACAGTGGTTATGATGATTGGTACTTTCCAGTTATACCAAGAGGGTTTATTTAGATGACAAAAGAACAGCTAACCATTTCACTTAATGAGGTAATTTTTTTCTTTACCCGTGCAGGTTTTGGTG
The DNA here is from genome assembly GCA_913044155.1 of uncultured Gammaproteobacteria bacterium. The sequence goes on along the minus strand of CAJWNF010000168.1, from coordinate 160 downwards.
TGAAAGCGCCTATCGGTGTTGCTGAGGACTTTGCGCGGAGCAATGTATGGATCGCAGAAAATGGTTTTGATCCTAGCTTGTGTAGTCTTGGTGCATTAGATAATATAGATAGTCAGGCTAGTGATTTAGGAATACTGTTCAAAAAGACAGAAAATGGGGG
>CAJWNF010000167.1 GCA_913044155.1 uncultured Gammaproteobacteria bacterium | reverse complement strand
TTTAGGCTTTCTGTTTTGGTTCTTTTTGGGGTAAATATTCCTACTTCATCAACCAAATGCTCATCGCCATTTGAGAAAATTTTAATTTTAGTTTTAGCTTTTATTTCGCCATCTACAACTCTAATGAGTGATACCACGCCTAAATAGTTATCAAACCAAGAATCTATGATTAATGCTTTAATTGGCGCATTAAGCTCTCCAACAGGGGCAGGTATTCTTTCAACAATTTGCTCTAAAATTTCTTCTATGCCGATTCCAGATTTTGCGCTAGCATGTACAGCTTCGTGGGCCTCTACCCCTATAACGTCCTCAATTTCATCAACAACCCTTTCTGGTTCGGCTGCAGGTAAATCTATTTTATTGAGTACAGCGACAACCTCTAGTCCCTCTTCAATAGCTGTATAGCAATTGGCAACTGTCTGCGCTTCAACACCCTGCGAAGCATCAACTATAAGAAGCGCACCTTCGCAGGCAGAGAGTGAGCGAGATACTTCATATGAAAAGTCAACATGTCCAGGAGTGTCAATGAAATTCAAATGATAAGTTTGTCCATTTTTTGAGTTAAAGTCTAAAGAGACGCTTTGAGATTTAATTGTGATGCCTCTTTCTTTCTCGATATCCATTGAGTCAAGAACCTGGGAAGACATTTCTCGGTCACTTAGGCCGCCACAATGTTGAATAAAGCGATCAGCAATCGTCGATTTACCGTGATCAATATGGGCAATGATTGAAAAATTTCTGATATTTTGCATATCAATGATAAAATGAATGCTTGTTTTTTTAAACCAACGTATTATAGCTTATATGAATAAAATTAACCCAACTACCTGTGAGGCAACCAGTAATCAAAAAGTCCAAATTCCTGATGCTAATGGGAGGAATATTGTGCTCTATTTCTACCCTAAAGATAACACCCCAGGATGCACTACGGAAGGTAATGATTTTTCAAGCTTGAAGAGCTCTTTTGAAAAGCAAAATTCAGTAATATATGGCGTCTCTAGAGACAGTTTGGCTTCTCATGAAAAATTTAAGAAAAAGTTTAACTTCTCTTTTGATTTGATATCTGATGAAGATGAATCGCTATGCAATCAATTCGATGTGATTAAGCTTAAGAAACTATACGGCAAAGAGTATCTTGGTATCGTTAGGTCAACTTTTGTTATTAGTCCAGCTGGTGAAATCCTTAAGCAATGGGACAAAGTAAAGGTGGCCGGGCATGCTCAAGAGGTTCTTGAATTTGTTGAAACTTTATGAACGGCAATATTGATCTTGATGAAGTAGAAAAATTTGCCTCACTTGCAGCACGCTGGTGGGATAAAGATTCTGAGTTTAAGCCGCTACACGACATCAATCCTCTTCGACTGAACTACATTAAAGAGCAATGTGGTGGCTCGATAAAGGGTAAACGTATACTTGATGTTGGCTGCGGTGGCGGCATTCTTTGCGAATCTTTAGCACTAGAAGGAGCCGAAGTTGTAGGAATTGATCTCGCCGAAGCCGGACTCGAAGTTGCAAAGCTTCACTTACTAGAGTCGGGATTAGATGTAAATTACCAAAAAATTACAGCTGAAGAATTTGCCGAATCAAACGCGGAAACTTTCGATATTGTTACCTGTATGGAAATGCTTGAACATGTGCCAGAACCATCATCAATAATTAAATCCTGCTCTAAACTAGTCAAACCACAGGGAAAGGTTTTTTTCTCAACAATTAATCGAAACCCAAAGTCTTATTTTTTTGCTATTGTTGGTGCTGAATATGTACTAAATCTTCTGCCAAAAGGCACCCACAACTATGAAAAATTTATTCGACCTAGTGAGATAGATAAATGGGCTAGAAGGAATAACCTATCTATCGCCTCAATGATTGGCATGACATACAATCCAATCACAAAAAGATACAGACTCGAAAAAGATGTAAGCGTTAACTACCTAACTCACTATCAAAAGAATTAACCCTCTGATTTGCTGAAAAAACCCAAAGATTAGATTTAATTACAATACGTTATTAACTGAAACTTCAATTGCATGAAGCATCGAATGTGAGAAGGAGCGCATTGTTAAAAGTACATATGAATCATCACC
>CAJWNF010000166.1 GCA_913044155.1 uncultured Gammaproteobacteria bacterium | reverse complement strand
CATATTTTGTTGATTCTTCAGGGCGATCCTATACATTACTAGCCAACAGTTTACCAAGCGCTAGAGGGCAAGGAGAGCCACTCACTGGTCGCCTAACACCTCCAATAGGAGCACAATTTATAGATGTCGTGATGGGCGATGATGAACAGGCTATCGTGCTTGCTTCTGACGCTGGATATGGATTTATATCAAACCTGGGGAATCTCAAATCTAAAACGAAGTCTGGTAAGAACGCTATTACATTGCCTAATCAGTCTAACGTTATGAGGGTTGTATTGGCTGATGAAATTGAAAATCAATTTGCTGCGGTTGCAACTAATCGCGGCAGATTGCTGATTTTTCCAATCTCCGAATTACCAGTCCTCTCAAAAGGAAAGGGAAATAAATTGATTCAAATTCCTGCCAAGGACTTAAACTCCAGAAAAGAGGTTGTTACCGGTCTTTGCGCGCTCAAAGAAACGCAAAAGTTGCGAGTATATTACGGAAAGAGGAAATCACTTTATAAACCTGAAGACTGGACTCATTTTATTGGGCATCGCGCAAGGCGAGGCAAAGAGTTGAGGCCAGGCTATGTTACAAACATTCTCTTTATCGAGGCGGAAGACTAAACTCCTATTGATTCTGGGTGTAATTTCGACTTACGAACGGGTATAATCCATCTTTTTATCAATTTTTCCGAAAATGTTCGTCCTAAAAATTGTAACAGACTTCGCATCTGCACATTCCTTGCGTAACTATCCTGGCGACTGCTCAAGACTTCATGGTCATAATTGGGGTGTAGAGGTTATGGTTTATTCAAATAAGCTAGATGAGACAGGCATTGCAATTGATTTTCGAGAAATTAAAAAACAAACCAAAGTGGTTGCAAAGAGATTGGATCATCAATATTTAAATGAAATTAAGCCTTTCGATGCTCTCAATCCGACAGCTGAAAATATTGCAAAATATTTTTTTGATGAAGTGGGATTATTAATAAATAATCAAGATGTTAAGGTAAAGGAAGTGACAATATGGGAGACTCCGAGAGCTTCAGTCACCTATTCGGAATAGTTAACTATGAAAAATCATAACCTGCCTGATACACAAAATACAACTGATGTCAGAAATATTAATATTAATGAAGTTGGCATCAAAGACATCATGCACCCGATTGAATTTATTAATCGTGAACAAGAATCTTGTTCAACAGTTGCAAATTTTACTATGACCGTGGGTTTACCTTCAGAAGTTAAAGGTACACACATGTCAAGATTTGTTGAAGTGCTCAATGAAGTTGAATGCAGTTTCTCTACACAAAGCTTTCTTGATTTGGTTAAGACTGTGGCACAAAAACTTAACTCCGATAGTGCGCATGTAGTTGTAAATTTCCCATTTTTTCGAAAAAAATCCGCACCAATCTCTGGCGTTGAGAGTTTGATGGACTATCATGTCACACTTAGCGGAGCAGTTGAAAGTGGTGAAGTTGATTTATCTCTCAAAGTGGTTGTACCAGTTACAAGCCTTTGTCCTTGCTCAAAGAGCATATCAAAGTATGGCGCTCATAATCAAAGATCCCACATTACGATTGAGGCTAAAGCAAGCAAAGGGCATGATTTATATATAGAGGACCTAATTGATTTAGCTGAAGAGAAAGCCTCTTGTGGCCTTTTTGCAATATTGAAAAGAGAAGACGAGAAGGTTGTTACAGAGAGAGCTTATGACAACCCAGCCTTTGTTGAAGATGTTGTCAGAGATATTGCGTTAGAACTTAACCAGAATGAAAAGATTGGTTATTATGTTCTTGAATCAGAAAATTTTGAGTCAATACACAATCACTCAGCCTATGCGTTGATTAGAAGTCATAAATAAATACTATGAAATACAATACTGATAACGTCCGAATTACATCTAGCGCACCGATGGTGTCGCCAAATGTTTTAATAGAGAAATACCCTTTAACTGAAAACGCCTCGCAAGATATTTTTACTGCCAGGCAAACCATTAAAAACATCCTTTTTGGTGAGGATAAGCGTCTGATGGTGCTTGTAGGTCCTTGTTCAATACACGACACTAAGGCTGCAATTGAATATGCAAAAAAACTTGCAA
>CAJWNF010000165.1 GCA_913044155.1 uncultured Gammaproteobacteria bacterium | reverse complement strand
TTAAAAACTTCACCGCGTTCATTAAAATCAACAAACATATCAAAACTTGCACAACCAGGTGAAAGCAATATTGCCCCTTCCTTGGCAATAGCTTTTGAAGAGATGACTGCTTGTTTCATTGATTCAACAATGCTTACAGGACAACCATTAATCTGCTGAGAAAATAATGTTGCAGACTCTCCAATCAAAATGACAGCATCAATCTTTTCACTTATTAACTGAAAAAGTTTTGAATAGTCTTCTTTTTTTGCAATCCCGCCGGCAATTAAAACTATCGATTTATATCTATCTGAAAGAGCCTCAATAGCTGTTATAGTTGAAATAGCACTAGTAGATTTTGAGTCATTATAGTAATCTACCCCATTAAGATTTATAACCCACTCCAATCTGTGTGGTAAACCTGTAAAAGACTTTGCGACCTGTATCATTTCCTGTACCGATAGCCCCACTTGTTGACCAAGTGTTAAAGCTGCAAGCACATTCTCAACATTGTGTCTCCCAAGTACCATCAAGTCATCACTCGTCATTAGGATATCTTTGCCCTGGTAGATTTTATAAACACCACCATCCTTCTTGGCATTAAAGTCACAACTCTGAGCAACCCCTTCAATCGCGTAGCAACTATCTCCCTTGATGCCTTGTACTAAGGATTCATCTAGGTTAATAACTGAATATTGACAGTATTGATAAAGGTTTAACTTAGAGGCAATGTAGACATCATAATTTGGGTATCTATCTAGATGGTCTGGAGTGATATTTGTTACTACCCCAGTTAATAAATTAAGGTTGTTTGTATAATCCAGTTGATAGCTAGACAGTTCAACAACGTATAACTCAGTTTCGTCACTCAAACTCTCCATAACTGGTTTGCCGATGTTGCCACAAATGACTGCATTCTTGCCGCTACCTATGGCCATTTCTCCCAATAGTTGAGTCACGGTAGATTTGCCATTAGAACCTGTAATTCCAATAATTGATGCCTTTGCATAGCGACCGAAAAGCTCAATATCACTGATGACTGGAATTTTTTGTAATCTTGCCCAGCCGACAATTGCCTCGGTTTCTGCAATCCCTGGGCTAATAATTATTTCAGTAACGCTATCTAAAAGTGATTCTTTCCAGTCTCCTAAACGACAATCTGAGAGCAGATTTTCTTTTTTACATTTTCCATGCATTGGCGGTGACAAACGGGAATCCGCGATTCGATAAGCAACATTATTAGATGAAAAGAAACGAGCCACCGACAAGCCAGTTAGACCCATACCCAAAATAAGTTTCATGAAAACCTTGAATTTTCAGTCAATAATGACTATATTTTACACTTTAAATAAAACTTTACGATTATGCGTTCAAACGTTCAAACAACAACAAAAGCTATTGTTATCAATCGCACTCTAAGAAGTACTTACCAACTTCTTGCTGCAACACTTCTTTTTAGTGGATTGATGGCTTTCCTTTCAATGTCTCTTGAGTTACCATACTTTGGCATATGGATCACTCTGGGTGGTTATTTTGGGCTGTTATTTTTAGTCACAAAATTAAGAAACTCTGCATCCGGAATTCTAGCGGTTTTTGCCTTAACTGGCTTTATGGGCTTAACCCTAGGGCCAATCATTAGTGCCTATACTAGTTTCTTTTCAAATGGAGCTGAGTTGGTAACTATGGCAATGACAGGAACTGCTGCTATCTTTTTATCGCTTTCATTCTATGCGCTATATTCACAGAAAGATTTTAGTTTCCTCTCTGGATTCTTAACTGCTGGAATTATTGTTGCTTTCTTAGCCGGTATTGCTGCCTACTTTTTCAATATCCCTACCCTGTCTTTAACCGTTTCTGCGGCCTTCATTTTGTTAATGAGCGGTCTGATACTTTTTGAGACAAGCAGTATTATCCGTGGCGGTGAAACTAACTATATTATGGCAACTGTGACGCTCTATATTTCTATCTATAACTTGTTCCTCAGCTTGCTACAAATATTGGGTGTCTTTTCTGGCGAGGACTAGTGATAGATAGCGACGGTTATCGCGCTAACATCGGCATTGTAATAGCAAACGAAAAGAAACAAATCCTGTTAGCAAAGCGATATAAACAGGACGCCTGGCAACTACCTCAGGGAGGTATAGATAAAGGTGAAACCGAG
>CAJWNF010000164.1 GCA_913044155.1 uncultured Gammaproteobacteria bacterium | reverse complement strand
GCGATATTTATACTATTGATAATGGTAAAGCCGATATGTCGCTTGTCGAAAACGAATTCAAATCAAGTCCACTATATGCAAATAATCTCGTCAGTGAGGATGGAAATACAACAGCATTGTTAATTACCCTTAAAACAGCAAATGAACTAGGTATAGCTGATAGCGATATCTTAGAAAGCGCAGTGGATGAAATACGCCAAACCATTGACAAATACCGAGACAGCGCCCAACTCTTTCTTGGCGGTGTCCCTATGATCAGGAATGATGTAATTTTATTCATTGCAAAGGACATTATTGTATTTAGTGTGTCTGTTATTGCGTTAATGTCAGTCATTCTGGCATTTATTTTTCGTGGCGTTAGGTGGGTCTTAATTCCTATATTAGTCAGTACATGTGGCGCACTAGTCATGACAGGAGTCATTGGCGCTCTGGGATGGAAGGTAACTGTAATATCGGCAAACTTTTTTTCTTTATTGCTTGTTTTAACGCTTTCTATAAATATTCATTTAGTGGTTAGGTATAGAGAACTTGCACAAACCTATCCAGATTTAGCGCTAAATGAACTAGTGATAAAGACATTACAACAGATGCTTAAACCCTGTATATTCACGACCCTCACAACAGTTGCAGCATTTGCATCTTTCACTATGAGCAATGTTCGTCCCGTAATTGATTTTGGCTGGATGATGTCGATTGGCGTTTGCATCTCCCTAACTGTCTCTTTTGTAGCTTTCCCCGTTTTAATGAGCCTCATGTCTAAACCAAAAGTTAAAACTCATGAAACAGAACTTCCGATTGTACAAAAAATGGCTTATTTCACGGATAAATACGGTAGTCAGCTTACTGCTTTTTCGTTACTTTTAGTTGTTATATGTTTATTTGGCGTTAGTAAACTTGGAGTCGAAAATCGCTTTATCGATTATTTTAAAAAGTCAACCGAAATAAACCAAGGACTCACTTTTATAGACCAAAAACTAGGTGGAACTGTGCCTCTGGAAATCATATTTGATGATCTTGCTAGTGACTATTGGGCTGATGAAACACTAAGAAAAGACTTTCACAAAGTCCATCAGTATGTTGAAAGCCTCGATGCCACAGGAAAGGTTCTCTCAATTGATACATTAATGGAAGTGCTATCGCAAGCAAATGACAATAAAATGCCTAACGGTTTTTTACTTTCAATTGGAAGAAATAAAATGCCTCAGAGTGCCAAGTCTCAGGTGCTTGATCCCCACATATCAGATAAAACTGACCAGCTCAGACTGGTCGCTCGCATTAAGGAGACTGACCAAAATCTTAATAGAAATGAACTCATTAATGACATTCGCATGCAACTAATTAATGGATTTGGCTTTAAGCCAGACAGCTTTCAATTCACCGGACCCTTTACTCTCTATAACAACCTACTCGAAAGTTTATTTGACTCTCAAATTCGATCTATTGCAGTTGTCTTTTTTATTGTTTTTCTAATGTTTTTATTTATTTTTAGATCAATAAGCATATCTGTATTGGCAATCATACCTAACATACTGCCATCCCTTTTTATACTCGGCATTATGGGTTTGGCAAATATTCCTTTAGATATTATGACGATAACTATAGCCGCTATTGCGATTGGAATAGGAGTGGACAACGCAATTCACTATATTCATCGCTTCAAAGCTGAATTAATAAAAGATAATGACTATAAGGCAGCGATGCACCGTTCTCATGGTTCGATTGGACTAGCAATTCTTTACACTGCTGTAACTGTTGCAATCGGCTTTTCAGTCTTGATTTTGTCAAATTTTATACCAAGTATTTATTTTGGTGTTTTTACAGCCATTGCTATGTTGAGCGCTTTTATAGTCAACCTAACTTTACTACCAAAATTGATACTAATATTCAAACCAAAAATGAATAATTAATGAATCGGAAATTAAAAAACCCCATATCGAATAAGAGTACGGGGTTAGTCTACTAAAGGAGAGAAATAAGTTAAAACAGTAGCCTTTAACTCAGGCGCGTATTATATATATAAAAAAATAATTTAATATTAATTAATTTTTATCACTACATAAAATTAATTTTTTCCTTATTTTATTCATCAAAAAATAATGACAAGACAATACCATTTTGATGTACTAATTATCGGCTCTGGAGC
>CAJWNF010000163.1 GCA_913044155.1 uncultured Gammaproteobacteria bacterium | reverse complement strand
GATCCAAAAAACATGCCAGTTGCGAGGCAAGACTTATTTCGCAGTGTGTATCGAAGATATTTCACATTTGCCGGCAAATATTTCCCTAAATTGGTTGGAGCCAAGGATTTAGACGAAGATATGCTTGATGACTGGTATAACTATTTTCATCAATGCTCTCAATGTCGAAGGTGTTCGGTATTCTGTCCTTATGGCATAGATACTGCAGAAATCTCAATGGCAGCTAGAGAGGTTATGAATAGTATTGGGATTGGACAAAAATACTCCAATCAGATACTTGGAAAAGTCAAGAAAATTGGCAATAACTTGGGCATGCCAGAGCCCGCTCTCAAAGATACACTACTTGATCTAGAGGAAGAGATTGAACAAGAAACTGGTGTGGCCGTTAGAATTCCTATTGACAAGAAAGACGTTGAAGTTTTATTAGTTACTCCCTCGGCTGATTTTTTTGCCGAACCACATATTGACGGCTTTGTTGGATATGCAAAGGTTTTTCATCAAAGCGGTGTGTCATGGACTCTCAGTTCTTATGCCTCGGAGGCTGCTAATTTTGGTATGTTTATTGGTAGCTATGAGGTGATGCGACAAGGAGCCTTACGTATACGTAAGGCAGCCATTGATCTAGGAGTTAGCAGAGTAATCGTTGGTGAATGTGGCCATGCATGGCGCGTTGCCTATAGTTTCTGGAACACTCTTTCAGGTTTAGGTAGTGGGGCAAGCGATGAATATGCTTTGCAACTTCAAAAACAACTCGATAAAAGATATCCTCAACCACAACACATTATCGAATTTACATATGATCTAATTCAAAAAGGCAAACTAGTTTTTGATAAATCAAGAAATGATCATCGGGTAGTTACATTTCACGATTCATGCAACATAGCTCGTGGTAGTAATATGGGTGATATTGAGAACGGTCAATTCATACTCCCAAGAGAAGTCATTAAAGCGGCTTGTAGTAATTTTGTAGATATGCCAATAGAAACTATAAAGGTTTCAACTTATTGCTGTGGTGGCGGTGGCGGACTATTGACTGACGACCTTATTGAATTGAGAGTTAAGGGCGCTTTACCAAGGATGCAGGCTTTAAAACAAGCCGAAGAAAGCGACGCCGTTAATACAATGGCTGCGCTATGCGCTATTTGTAAATCACAGTTCAGCAAGGTTTTGCCTTATTATGATTTCGATCCATACATGGTAGTTAGTGTCCATCAACTTGTAGGAGAAGCTATTATTCTTGATAAAGAGCCAGGGAGAAAAAGCTAGCTCTTATTAATTCTCCTTACCTTCTTCGAAGTAATCAATCACTCCTTTGTAAATTGCATCCGCTATTTTTTGCTGCTCTTTGCTATTACCGAGGCGCTTTTCTTGGGTCGGGTTTGAGATAAAGGCTGTTTCTACTAGGATTGATGGAATTGTTGGCGCCTTAAGGACCACAAAGTTGGCTTTTTGTGGTGTCTTTTTATGAACTGGTCCGATTTTTGAAAGCTCTTCCAATACTTGTGATGCAAGTTTTTGTGATTGGGTTTCTCTATCTTGTCTAGAGAAATCAGTCAAAATGCTTTTAAGGAATTGATCGCTATCGATTACTGTCTCTACACCGCCAAACTGATCAACAGAGTTTTCTGATTGCTCTAATTGTTTTGCTAGTTTACTGTTATTACCCTTTTCACTTAACGTGTAAATTGAAGCACCTTTAGCGCTTGTGCTTTCGACAGCATCAGCATGAATAGAGATAAACATCGTAGCTTGCTGATTTTGGGCGATTGTGATTCGTTTAGTAAGAGGGATATAATAATCACCATTTCGAGTTAATGTAGCACTTAAGTCTTTATTTTTATTTATGGTATTAACTAGCTTCTTTGCAATTGCAAGGTTCACATCTTTTTCTCTGGTTTTATTTTTTCCAACTGCGCCATAATCCTCGCCGCCATGACCTGCATCAACAAGTATGATTGTTTTGTCTGATGGAGTAGATTTTTCGATAGCTACCTTAGTTTTAGATTTGCTAGATTTTGAATCATAGAGATCGATTACTAGGCGATGATATTTGTATTTTTGATTTGGCGGTAAGTTAAAGTATTTAACGCTATATAAATCCTTAGTATGAAAAATAAGCTTCAATGTTTCATGGTCGCGTTTAATTTGAGCTCTTTCTATGCGTTTATCTTGAAAAAAAAG
>CAJWNF010000162.1 GCA_913044155.1 uncultured Gammaproteobacteria bacterium | reverse complement strand
AAAATTCTACCCAGTTTTTGATGAAAATAATCAGGCGAGTGTTTTGGTTTAGGGGCTTTCATTAATTTGTCTATTCGTGCCCTTACCGAATCAAGTGCAGAGACAACATCAGGATGATTGTCATCGATTTCATCGAGTTGATTTCTGGCTAAGTAATTAGCAACGGTTTTAGGGGCAATAAAGTAACCATCAGCCAAACCTTGCATTAAAGCGGAGGCGCCTAATCGGTTAGCACCATGGTCAGAAAAGTTTGCTTCACCAGTAGCGAACAAACCTTTAATTGTTGTCATTAAATTATAATCAACCCACAAACCTCCCATGGTGTAGTGAGGTGCAGGGTAGATCTTCATAGGGACTTGATAAGGGTTCTCACCAGTAATACGTTCATACATGTCAAACAAGTTGCCATACTTATCTTTTACCTTTTCAATCCCTATTTTTTCAATAACACTAGAAAAATCAAGGTAAACACCAAGCCTTTGATCGTGAACCTTAGTGCCAACTCCTCGACCTTCATCACATATACCTTTAAGAGCTCTTGAGGCAACATCTCTGGGAACAAGATTTGCAAAAGCAGGATACATTCTCTCAAGAAAATAATCTCTCTCTTCTTCCTTGATATCATTTGGATTTTTTTCACAGTCTGATGATTTTGTTGGGGCCCATATTCGGCCGTCATTACGTAATGACTCGCTCATCAAAGTTAACTTTGATTGATTCTCACCGGTAGGAGGGATACAAGTTGGATGGATTTGAGTAAAGCTTGGGTTGGCAAAGTAAGCGCCATTCTTGTATGCTCGCCAAGTTGCTGAAGTATTGCAACCTTTGGCATTTGTTGAAAGGTAATAGGCATTGCTATAACCTCCTGTACACATGACCACACAGTCTGCAGTATGGACTGAAATCTCACCACTAACCAAATCACGAACGACTACACCTCTAGCTCTATCATTAATAATGACGAGCTCTAACATTTCAGCCCTTGAGTAGTGCTTTATCCGTCCAGAAGCAACCTCTTTACTCATTGCGCTGTAGGCACCTAACAGTAGCTGCTGACCAGTCTGGCCACGGGCATAAAATGTCCTTGAAACTTGAGTTCCACCGAATGATCTATTGGCCAAGTATCCGCTATACTCTCTTGCAAATGGAACCCCTTGAGCAACCGCCTGATCAATAATATTACAGCTCAGCTGCGCGAGACGATAAACGTTTGATTCGCGAGCCCTAAAATCTCCCCCTTTCATTGTGTCATAAAAAAGGCGCCAAGTACTGTCACCGTCACTCTGGTAATTCTTGCTTGCATTAATGCCACCTTGGGCAGCAATTGAATGCGCTCTTCTTGGGCTATCGTTATAACAAAATGACTTGATATTATAGCCAGCCTCACCCAATGTAGCAGCCAAGGATGCGCCAGCAAGACCTGTACCAACTACAATAATATTGTATTTTTTTCTATTTTGCGGTGCAATTAAAGCGAGATCAAATAGATGTTTTTCCCATCTATTTTCTAGAGGGCCTGTGGGCTCATAGGGATTAAACTTATGCATACAAAATACCGATTGGAATGGAGGCAAAACCGAGCCCTATTGCAACAACAATAACCAGAGCTAGATTGTGCGGTTTGTTACTCGAAAAGCCTAGAGTTTGTAATACATTTGTTAGTCCATGGTAAAGGTGTGTTGATAACGCCAAAATTCCAAACCCATAAATCGCCAACATAATCGGGTGACTAAAAATCTCATGTAATTGTAAATACAGGTCAGCAGTTTTTGTGCTCAGCATTTGAAAACTATGAATGACAATAAATCCAAACATAACAAAGGCTCCCAACCATGCTACGGCACGGGGAATTGCTTTGGGGTACGGTTTTTTGTAGCGTTCACCTACACTTGAGTTATTATTTAGCTGCCTAGTAATAGCAATATAAACATGAAATAGTATTGTTAACCCTAGCAGTGCAAGTAAAACAGGATAGAACACTGAACCATTAAGCCCCATGAAAAAGTCATTAAACGAGGCTTCACCGGAATGAAGAGTTGATACACTAAATAAATGAAATACAATATAGAAAAACCAAATCAAGCCAGCAACGGCCATCATCTTTTTATGCAAAATAGTACGATTACTAGTAGAGCTCATCGAATTCTTGTCGAGACTGTAAATGCTCTTTGTTTATCGTTCTGATACAGCTGTTATAGCGCAAAATAGGG
>CAJWNF010000161.1 GCA_913044155.1 uncultured Gammaproteobacteria bacterium | reverse complement strand
CCAGAAGTTAATTCACCACTTGCCATTATTTTTGCCTTAATCTATCCAGTATAAAACCGACTTGTCCTAAAACCAAACATACAACAAGCGGTTGCGCTTCAATCCCTAAAATCCCAAGACCCAATAAAACCAAAGCCATTAATAAAAAGACTCTGAGTACACTACTCTTAATGGCCATCTTAAAACTCGTTTGTGCGTCAGCATCAACTGCCGCTTTTTGTTTACGGAAATACCAGTCAAACATCCATGTATTGCTAAAACTCACCAGTGCTCCATAAAGAGCTGCAAGCCCATATCCATAAATGGCAAAGATTGAAACGGTTATAAAAAGTAGTGTTGATTGAATTAGTGAACTCGTTGATTTCACAGGTTGTCTACAGCTACTCTACCCATATACAAAGCGAATATTATACAATTTTATAGGTTTTAGTCAAGCTGTATTTTTTATAATAACTACTGAATTGAATTCAACTATTAACGACAAAATTAAGCTCTTGCCTTTATCATTTCTTCGGCCGCTAATCGGGCTTTATCACTGACTTTAATGCCGCCTAAAATTCTTGCAACTTCATCAGTTCTTTGCTCCTTATTAAGGCTGGTCATTTGAGTATAAGTGGCGTTCTTTCTTTGTGATTTTATAACCTTCATATGTTCATGCCCTTGGGCCGCAACTTGAGCAAGGTGAGTTACACATAGAACCTGATAGCGAGATGAGAGTTTTTTCAGCAATCTTCCAACAACCTCCGCAACTGAGCCACTAATACCTACATCAACCTCATCAAAAACTATGCTTGGAGCAAGCTCCGATTTACTTGTTACCACAGAAAGGGCCAATGAAACTCTTGATAGCTCTCCGCCTGATGCTACTTTATTTAAAGGTTTTAGATCTTGCCCAATGTTTGTTTTCACATTTATAACAACCTCCTCTTGTCCGTTTAATCGAATTGGCTCATCGGTCGCATTCAAAGAAAATAAAACTTCACTCCCTGGCATACCTAAATCCTGCATTATATCGGTAACTTTTTTTGAAAGTGTTTTGCTTGATTGTTGTCTATGTTTCGTTAGGACTGTTGACTCTTTTTTATAATTCAATTCGAGTTGAAGCAATTTATTTGTAAGTTCTTCAATCTTATCACTCGATGAATCAAGCTCTGCTAGTGCGCTCTGAATATTATTTTGAACCTTAAGAAGCTCAGGTATTTGACAGTTATGCTTACGCCCCAAACTATGCAGATGACTAATTCTTTTTTCTAATTCTGCAATATTTACCTTGCCATCACTAACCTTACCTAGATAGTCTCTTAAATCATATATCCCTTCCTGAACTTGAACTTGTGCACTTGAAAGTATTGAACTGACTGACTCCAAATCTGAATCAAGCTCGCTTGCCTTAGAGGTGATGCTTTCTGCTCTTATTAATAATTCATTAGCACCAGATTCGTGCTCCAACGATTCGAGGATATCGGCAATTTTTTCAATTAATACACTTGCATTATTGGATATTTTGAAATTCTTTTCAATGCTATCTAACTCATCTTGCTCTAATTTACTTTCAACGAGTTCATTGAGCTGATATGTAAGAAGTTCCTTTTGAGCTAGCGACTGTTCATTAGTGTTTTGAAGCTGTACAATTTTATTTTTGACCTTCAAGTAGTCATGAACGATATTATTGATTTCTTCACAGAGTCCTTGTGACTCTGCAAAATCATCAAGCAAAATCCTATGTTGATTATTTTTTAGTAATAACTGGTGCTCGTTTTGACCATGCATATCTATTAACTTAGTGCCTACTTCTCTGAGTTTTGACAAGGAAACAGAACTGCCGTTGACATAGGCTCTAGAACGTCCATCTGAACCAATGACACGTCTTAAAATGCATTCTTCCCCGTCTTCCAAATCGCAATTTTCGAGGAAAGATAAAAGATTTGAATTATTCCCAAGCTGGAACATTGCAACAATCTCAGCCTTGTCTTTGCCGTGACGAACTAAAGTCGCATCTGATCGACCGCCGCTCACTAGATTTAATGCCTGCACAATAATCGATTTACCAGCGCCGGTTTCGCCTGTAATAACTGTCATGCCATCTTGAAACTCTGCGCTCAAGTCTTCAACCACTACTAAATTTTTTATAGATAGTTGCTCTAGCATGGCATCAAAAATTAAACTTGATGGCCCCAGTGTAGCTTTGAACGAATAATTTCAAAATAATCGTAACCCTT
>CAJWNF010000160.1 GCA_913044155.1 uncultured Gammaproteobacteria bacterium | reverse complement strand
ATCCAGTTCAAGATTTCTTATTGGCATCCATGTCACTGAAAAACATTAATAAAGCATATTTCTTTGCTTTTTTCTGCACAATCAGTTCAGTCATAGGAGCTCTTGTCGGCTTCTACATAGGTATTTATGCTCTTGAACATATCACGCCATTACTGGCAAAAATGAATCAGCTCTCGTCTCTCCAGGTTGCCGAGGAATGGTTTAACAAATATGGAGTTTGGATTATCTTAGTAGCTGGATTTAGCCCTGTACCCTACAAAATCTTTACCATTAGTGCTGGCATGTTGTCTATGCCATTACTTCCTTTCATTTTGATATCTTTGATAGCGCGCAGTGCAAGATACTTTTTAATTGCCTTTCTGGTAAGAAAGTTTGGCAAACAGTGTGATGCATGGTTAAATAAATACATTGATAGATTAGGATACTTGCTGATTTTTGTTGTAATTCTAGGATTATGGTATGCATACTAGGAACTTAACTTTAGCTTTTTGTTTGCTTTTGTCCGGTTGTCTTACAAATGATCCTGGACAAGTTAGTGTGGTTGATAAGTCATTCAACATATCCAATCCTGACTTATCGACAAAAGTTATAGCTTCAGACAGTAATACTGGAAGCTGGGTTTGGCCTGTTAAAGCCAAAATACTGAAAGACTTTTCTGTAAAAGATAAACATCTAGGCCTTACTTTTGATACCCAAGCAGGCCAAGAAGTCTACGCAATTAGAGCCGGAACAGTTGTATATAGCGGTGACAAATTAAAGAGTCTTGGCAAGATGATTATTATCAAGCATGCCTTCGGTTTCTATAGCACTTATACTCAAAACCAAGAATATTACGTTCGTGAAGGTGATCATATAGAAAAGGGAGAGCTGATTGCTAAAACCGGTAAAAAGCCATTCTATTTCGAAATGAAAAAATACTCAGACACTATTAATCCGTTAAAATATCTTCATGAATGAATTTGTGCAAAATATGACTCCAATCCAAATGTTAGGAATTCTGTTATTTTTGGCAATTGTTGTCCATATTGGGCTGAGCTTTACCCTTAATAAATTATCAAAGCATTTAGACTCAACGAAAACACAGATAGACGACTACTTCGTTGACGCCCTTTCTGCCCCCTTAAAGGTTCTGGTCTGGTATGGCTGGATATATTTTTCAATGCTGCAACTCAAGGTCGATTTTCCAGCGCTTGGCCAGATAACCGAATATATTGACATTACTCCAATCGTCATCCTAGCTTGGGGAATACTCAGACTTATATCTAGCATTGAAAAAGTTATGCTGGAAAGAGAAGCTAAGGTCGATAAGGACTCGATCAGACTATTTACCCGACTTATAAAAATAGCTTTTGTTTTCGTTTTTGTTCTTGGCTTTGCTCAATACTTCGGTTATTCAGTTTCATCCATTCTGACACTTGGTGGTGTTGGTGGTATTGTCATAGGTTTTGCCGCCAAGGACATGCTCGCCAACGTTTTTGGCGGACTAATGATTCAGATGGACAAGCCTTTCTCTACCGGGGATTGGATTCGGACAACGGATAAAAGTATAGAAGGAGTGGTTGAGAAAATAGGATGGCGAATGACTCGTCTTCGTACCTTTAACAAAAACCCTGTTTATGTCCCCAACGGTATTTTTGCGACCATTCCCATTGAGACACCATCGCGCATGACGAATCGTCAAATTCACGCAATTATCGGTATCCGTTATGACGACATTGCTCAAATGCAAAGCATTATTGAAAAGGTTGAGAAACTGTTGGCTGACCATGAGCACATTGATCACGAAGAACCTTGTCGTGTGTATTTTGACTTGTTCAATGCATCTTCACTTGATTTTGTGATTTGGGCTTTCAGTTCAGTCACTAATTCCTCTGAATTTAAGAAGATTAAAGGCAAAATATTGCTTGATGTAGCGGACATTATTGCCGGGCATGGCGCAGAAATAGCATATCCAACGCAAACATTGCATATTCAAAAACCTGAATAATGGGTATTTCCAAGTTACACATTCGCACCTTCGGGTGTCAAATGAACGAGTACGACTCTAGCAAAATGACAGACGTACTCAAGAATTCCCATAGCCTAGAGCTCACCGATGACGCTGACGATGCTGACGTCATTCTAGTCAATACCTGTTCTATTCGAGAAAAGGCAGAAGAAAAGTTATTTCACCAACTAGGTCGATGGAAAAAATTAAAAATCAACAAACCAAACCTAGTAATCGGGG
>CAJWNF010000159.1 GCA_913044155.1 uncultured Gammaproteobacteria bacterium | reverse complement strand
CAAGTTTTGCTGACTGGCCTACATTTCCACAAATATATTTCAATTCAGAGTTAGTGGGTGGTGGCGACATCATTATTGAAATGGCAGAACAAGATACCCTCAAGGTAGCCATGGAAGAGGCTGTTGAAAAATATAATGGCTAGTTTTTATTGCAGTTGCCTTAGCTTGTAACCATTTTCTTTCAACCAACTTTTTGACGCCTTGTATTTTGGCATGATTAAACCTACTTCTTGCCAAAAGCTAGGTGAGTGGTTTTTGTGTAAAGTATGAACCAACTCGTGCACTATTACATAGTCAATCACTTCTATAGGTGCCATTATTAATTGGTAATTCAGATTTATATTGTTATTGCCTGAGCACGATCCCCAGAGAGTCTTTTGAGCTTTAACATTAACGCGATTTATTGCTAGACTGTATTTTTTTGCATAATAGCTGACTCGTGGTTTTGCAATGTCAATAAACCTTTGCTTATACCAATAATTTAAGGTTAATTTTATTTTGTCTTCAGTAGAGTGACTAATAGTGAAGTCACTACCGTTAAATGATATTGTGTCTACCCGACCTGGTATAAGCTTTAAGGGGTAAAGCTTGCCTAGGTATAGGCATTGTTGAAGACCTAAATGATTTTCATATTCATCAAGCCTGTCTCTCATAAGTTGCTGTTTTTTGTTAATCCACGATTCTTTTGTAGATACGAATTCATGAATCTGCTTGTCACTCACTCGATTAGGGGCCCTTACAGTTAATCTGGCACTTTCATCGACACTGAGACATAGAGTCTTTCGGTTGCTTCGGATTATTTTGTAAGTTGTCACTTTATTTTTTGCTGTCAATGCTGCCAAGATTTAGTCAACCCATTTTCTTGCATTTTCGAACATCCTCATCCATGGCGATCTCTCTTTCCATGAATTTGGATGCCAAGAGTTTTGTATAGCTCTAAAAACCCTCTCAGGATGAGGCATCATAATGGTAATCCTGCCGGAGTCATCACAAAGGCTTGCTACAGCATTCTCAGAGCCGTTAGGGTTGTGAGGGTAAGTTTGTGTCGCATTGCCGTTATGATCAACGTATCTGATAGTAATATTGTTGCTATTTGATGCTGAAGAAAAGTTTGCACGGCCTTCACCATGAGCAACAGCAATAGGCATAATTGAACCAGCCATTCCTTCAAAAAAAAGTGATTCAGATTGCATAATCTCTACGCTAGTGACACGGGCTTCAAATTGCTCAGAAGTGTTTCTCTCAAAGGTAGGCCAGTTATTGGTTCCTGGAATTATTTCTTTAAGATTTGAAATCATTTGGCAGCCATTACACACTCCTAGAGTAAAGCTCTCGCTTCGATCAAAAAAGGCGCTAAATTCATCTTTAGTTTTTTCGTTATAAAGAATTGAATTTGCCCATCCACGTCCGGCGCCAAGAACGTCTCCATATGAAAAACCGCCACAGGCGGCTAAACCTTTATAATCTGCTAAAGAAATTTTTCCGGCAAGGATATCGCTCATATGAACATCACTTGCCTCAAAGCCGGCTAATGAAAAGGCGGCTGCCATTTCAATATGGCCGTTGATTCCCTGTTCTCTTAGGATGGCTATCTTTGGTTTATTACCGACATTGATATAAGGGGCACTTAAATGTTCGTCAATATCAAAGCTAGGCTTTGCAATCAGTCCTTTCGAATCGACCAACAACTGGTCGTTTTCAGATTGCGCACATTTGGGATTGTCCCTTAATTTAGCAATCTCAAAAGAGGTCGAAGACCAAGAATGATGGAGAATGCTGCGTTTTTCACAAAAAATCAATTCGTCGTCCTGATAAACAAATATTTCATCGGTTTTGTTGGTAGTGGCAATAGTTTGTGAACTAATTTTTGCATCTGCAAGCGCATTTAGAACTTTCGTTTTGTTTCTATTAAAGACCTGGATAACGCAGCCAAGCTCTTCGTTGAATAGTTCTGGTATTGGGTCTGAAGTATGAATGTTCAAACCACAGTGAGAAGCAAAGGCCATTTCCAGCAAGGTTACAATTAATCCACCATCCGAGCGATCGTGATATGCCTCAATCAACCCTTCATTGTTAAGCTGATTAATGGTAGAGAAGAACTTAGCAAAAAGACTGGGACTATCCATATCTGGAGTTGAATTTCCAATCTGGTTATACACTTGAGCTAGACAGGAGCCACCCATCCTGTTTTTTCCGAAACCTAAATCAATTAACAGCAACTCTGATTCTT
>CAJWNF010000158.1 GCA_913044155.1 uncultured Gammaproteobacteria bacterium | reverse complement strand
CACCCAGGATCCTGGGAAAAGGTCTGGAAGCAATAGGCGACCTCAATATAAACAAGATAAAAGACGCCATTAAATTTTCATCATTTAAAACAATGAAAAAGGGTGATGACCTTATCTTTGAGGGTACAATATTAAGGAATGCCTAGCCTCTATATTATTTGAGAGGCGCATGTGGTTGCACTCATGGAGGAAGTCGCGCCCCTTTCTGTGGGCAATGCCATCTAACGACCTATTGGTAAGGTGAGTGTCGGCCTTTCAACTTTTATCTTACCCGCTTGAATGGCAAAGATCTGACTAAAAAGTGAATAGGTTCTTTTAGATTCGACATCCGTGTCATCAATATAAAACCAACTCCCTCGGTACTTAATCCTGACAAATGCATCAGAAGGTTTCTCAGAACTTGATTTGATTTGAAATAAATTACTAAAAAGGTCACTCCAATAAAAAGGACGACCATCTGCATATTTGGTAGTCGTCAATTTTCCTTTCCTTACATCCTCTTGAGGTACTTCAACGGATTGTGAAAGTAAATATAATATACCCATAACAGAACGTGTTCTTATACTTACATGGTTTGGGTTGTGGTCCATAACATTGATGACCAATGGATAGTCTGTTTTGTTCGGTGTTAAACGCAACATTTCTACCAGTTTAAGCGTCTCAGGCAACTCTAATGCTTCTTCGGCAAAGCTAAGAACCAGTGTGGATTCGACATCAATAAGCTCATAATTTAAATTAATAAAATTTTGCCTCTGTAACGTACGCATCAGCTCGGCGACAGTGAGGAAATCCTTATACTCCGGGGCATAATCTGGCGTAGGACCAGAGGCGCCTGGAGCATTTCTAATGCCATTAATGTCTTGTATACATAAGCGAAATATGCGTTCAACACTCCATCCTGAATTGTTCAAGAGCATAAGGACATCCAAAGAAATTTGTTCGAGTATATTTTTTACAAACTTCTCTCCTTGTAATGGCTGATAGGTAATCGTGGGCTTGTCTTCGTATTTTGGAAATAGAAAGAAACTAAACCTATTCCCAAGTGGAGTTGCTCCTTCAGAAAATGAATAACTCATTCCGGAATCCTCACTTCCTAAAAGCAATTGGGAATTAATATTGGTCACAGCGAGCATTTTAGGGGAATCATTATAGCGAAGTTTGACTAAATTCAAAAGATTCTGTTGATCCTCAATGTTACTAATGACGTTATTGTATTTAAGCCATTCATCTTTCATAGCATGAGGGCCAATATTAATGCAGCCGATTGTGGTGAATGTCATCGTGAAAAGCAAAAGTGCTAAAATCTTTAACCTTAATGAAAATGAATTGTTCCTGTATAGAATCATAGTATATAGTTCACATAGTTTTTGGCAGGTGCATAAATCACCTAAGATGAATTAGCCGTACCAATAGCCACTGATTACTTATTACAAGGCCATTTGGGTATATAGTAAAGCTTGCTGCTAACTTTCGATAATATAAAGAATTGTTAAAGAATATCAAGTTTTTAAGTGAATTGTTTTTTTGAGTAAAAAACTTATCTATGAAAGTTGAAAATACTAAAGAAATGGGGAAAGTGTGAGATTTTCTCATGTCGTAAACGCTCTTTAATATCCATAACCAGACTGAAAACTGCAGGGACCAGAATTAGTGTAAAGATGGTAGAAACAATAAGACCTCCTAATACTACGCTGCCGAGGCCACGATAAAGTTCACTTCCTGCTCCCGGGAATACAACTAACGGCAACATGGCAAATACAGTTGTCGCTACACTCATAAATATTGGCCGGATACGTGTCCTCACACTCTCTATAAGCGCCTGACGGGATTCCATATTCCCTTCCCGCATGTTATTAAGAGTCTGGTGCACAATCAGGATAGCATTGTTTATAACCGTACCTATCAAGATAACGAAACCGAGCATGGTTAGCACATCCATTGCCTGCAAAGTAAACAGGTTTAAGAATGCAAGCCCTGCAAAACCTCCAACAGCGGCTAAAGGAACGCTAAACATTATAACTATTGGATATAAGAATGACTCAAAGAGTGCGGCCATTAATAGATAAGCAATCGCAATAGCCAGGATAAAGTTCCATTGCAATGACTTGCGCGCCTCTTGAAGTTTATCGGCTGTACCTGCAAGATTGGCCTTATAAAGACCTCCCAGTAAGCCTTTCTTCATCATCGGTTTAATTATCTGCATATCTATTGTGTCAAGTGCTCTTTCCAGCGGC
>CAJWNF010000157.1 GCA_913044155.1 uncultured Gammaproteobacteria bacterium | reverse complement strand
GCTAGTTCGCCAATGGCATTTGATGCAACTATGTTGGGAGCACTAAAAGTTTATGCAAGTAATAATCAGGCAACAGTTGTAACACCGTTTATTGTTGCCGGTGCAATGGCGCCAGTTACCGCTGCGGGCGTTGCTGCGCAGAGTCTAGCAGAAGGTCTGGCTGGTATGGCGTTAGCACAACTAATCAGACCCGGAGCTCCAGTAGTTTATGGCAATTTTGTAACTGCAATGTCGATGAAGTCTGGAGCCCCAACTTTTGGCACTCCTGAGGCGGGTCACATGATGAATATTGCTGGAGCGTTAGCAAGGCGTTTGGGTGTTCCATTCAGAAGTGGCGGAGGTTTTAATGGCGCCAAGATGCCTGACGCGCAAGCAGGCTATGAAGCGGCAAACACTATGCAGGCAACAATCAACTCTAGTGTTAACTTTAATTTGCATACCGCTGGTTGGTTGGAAGGCGGTTTATGTATGAGTTATGAAAAGTTTGTGATGGATGCAGACCAGGCTGGAATGATGCGAGTTTCAGTTGAAGGAGTAGATATGACCGAAAATGGTCAAGCAATGGACGCCATTCATGAGGTTGGTCCGCAGTCCCATTTTCTTGGGTGTGAGCATACCAAGAAAAATTATAAGGCGGCCTTTTATATGTCAGATGTGTTCGATGATAATAGTTTTGAGCAGTGGGTAGAAGATGGTTCAAGAGATACTGCTATGATTGCCAATGAGAAATATAAAAAAATGCTCTCGGAGTATAAATTGCCACCACTTGATCCGGCGATTGATGAAGCACTACTGGCGTATATAAAAGAACGCAAAGATAGCTTTGAAGATTCTAATATATAATTAAGGTATTGTTTGCCCGGTGATTTAAATTCAAGCTGTTATGAATTTTATTATTTAATGCTTGATTGATTTTGTAAGATAATACCCCACATTATTTTTTGAAAGGATATTCAAAGTCGTTTTTCACTTGGCCATTATGGCTCTATGTGGAGATGGGTTTTTATGCTTTTCTATTATTGCTTTTATTGATATTCAGGAGAACAAATGAGCGAATATAAAACAGATATTGAGATTGCGAGAGAAGTTACAGGTCAACATATTAACGAAATTGGCGCAAAACTCAACATTAATGCAGAAGATTTAGCTCCTATCGGTCATGATAAGGCTAAGATTTCATGGAATGCTATTGAAAATGTAAAAAATAATAAGGACGGTAAGCTAATTCTAGTTACTGCGGTAACCCCTACTCCAGCTGGTGAAGGCAAGACAACAACCTCTGTTGGCCTTACTGATGGACTTAACAAAATTGGTAGGCAGACTACAGTTTGCCTACGTGAACCAAGTTTAGGTCCCTGTTTTGGTATGAAGGGCGGCGCTGCTGGTGGTGGTTATGCTCAAGTGATTCCAATGGAGGATATCAACCTTCACTTTACTGGGGATTTTCACGCAATTACTTCAGCACACAGTTTACTTTCTGCAATGATTGATAATCATATTTATTGGGGCAACTCAACCAATATTGACAGTAGAAAAGTTGTATTCCGTCGTGTTGTTGACATGAATGATCGTTCACTAAGATCAATTACCTCTTCTTTAGGAGGATCTACTAACGGTTATCCACGCGAAGATGGATTTGATATTACTGTCGCTTCAGAAGTGATGGCTATTTTTTGTTTGTCACAAAATTTGGAGGAGTTAGAAGAAAGATTGGGTAATATTATTATTGCATACACTCGTGAAATGACGCCAGTTAGAGCGAAGCAAATTAATGCTCATCATGCTATGACCGTGCTATTAAAAGATGCATTTAGACCTAATCTGGTGCAAACTCTGGAAGGAAACCCTGCGCTAATTCATGGCGGACCTTTTGCTAATATCGCTCACGGTTGTAATTCAGTTATTGCTACAAAGACTGCACTTAAGTTGTCTGAATATGTTGTAACTGAAGCCGGCTTTGGTGCAGATTTAGGTGCTGAAAAATTCTTTGATATTAAATGTCGAAAGGCCGGATTAGCTCCAGATGCTGTCGTATTAGTGGCGACGGTTCGTGCTCTTAAACATCAAGGCGGCGTTGCTAAAGAGAAGCTAAATACAGAGAACACAAAAGCTCTCCTTAAAGGTTGTCCAAACCTAGGTAGACATATTCGTAATTTAAGTCAATTTGGCGTTCCATTGGTTGTTGGAATCAATAAATTTGTATCTGATACTGAAGCCGAATTTCAAGTAATAAAAGATTACTGCGAACAATTCAATGTTGAAGTTAGTGTGACCAGTCATTGGGAGCATGG
>CAJWNF010000156.1 GCA_913044155.1 uncultured Gammaproteobacteria bacterium | reverse complement strand
GCCCCTAGCGGACACTCGATGTCAATTCGTGAGGTAAGGCTTTCTGCGGGAGCAGAATTTGTGGTAGTTGTTTGCGGATCGATTATGACTATGCCTGGATTGCCAAGAGCACCTGCGGCTGATAAGATTAAACTGGATGAGGACGGACTAGTTCAAGGTCTTTTCTAGCGTATGGCAGTTAGCGATACAGTTAACTATGACATTCATAGAGCCGAGAATTCAACATTAAAGAGTTCAAGTGACTGTATTGCTATTGAAGAACCCTTAGAAATAGCTGTGCGTTATTATAAAAATAACGAATGGCTAGTTGAGCCATTAATGGTAACTATGAGAACGCCGGGTAAGGATGAAGACTTACTAACTGGTTTGCTTTTTTCGGAAGGAATTATTCGAGATACGAGTGAAATTGATAAGATCTCCGTAAAAGGGAAAAATGAAGGTAAGTATGATATTGATAATTCATTGGTGGTAACGCTAAAAAAGGGGAGTCAGCTAGATTTAAATAATTTACAACGTCATTTTACGGTGAACTCTAGTTGTGGAGTTTGCGGCAAAGGTTCGCTCAATGCAATCGAAATTGCATATGAGCCAAATATAGAAAGGGCGAAGCCGATAGTGAGTGTTGATTTGATAACAAAATTGCCTGAAATATTGAAAGCTAAACAGCAGCAGTTTGCTGATACAGGTGGCGTTCATGCGAGCGCTCTTTTTAGAGCGGATGGTGAGTTAATTCATCTGGCGGAAGATGTGGGGAGACACAATGCGCTAGATAAATTGATAGGTTATGTTAGACGAAATAGTGTTTTGCGACCCTTTGAGCAATTTGTAATGTGTTCCGGTCGTTTGGGCTTCGATATTATGCAAAAAGCTTTAGTGGCAGGGATAGGAATGGTTATTGGTATTGGTGCTCCAACCTCATTATCCCTAGATTTAGCAAGGAAATTTGACATAACTTTAATAGGTTTTGTGAAAAATAATAAATATAATGTTTATAACGGTGAGTGGAGAATTAAGCCTAATCCATAAATCTAGGAGAGGAAATGTCTAGAAATATCAGTTTATTGTCGGGGAAAAAAGACGACAAAAATAGCTTGTTTGGTAAGATTGCTGTAAGCCAAACTAAGGAAGCTGATAACCAGTTAGCTGGTGAATACAATATGGGTGTTTCCACCATCCATAGCGCTAAAAGTTTTTATGACTTTCTTGACGAAGACTTTAAGGTAAAAAAAGCATATGTCTGTACAGGTAGTGCTTGCCTTTGTCGCGGTACTCAAGATTCGGTTTCCAATAAACTAAAAGAAAAATTTGGTGCTGAGAATGTTGGAGAAATGATTTGTTTGGGTAGGTGCTATGAAAATAGCGCTTTTCATTATGAAGGCAAAAACTATTCCGGTAATGATATAAATAATCTCGAGCAAATTGCTACAGGCAAGCATACTAGCTCTGGATATGCAATGAAATCATATTCTGACGTTTCATTTCTAGTAGAAGATGAAGTGCTTTCAAGCTATGATGACTTTAAAGAGCTTCTAAGTAACTGTTTTTCAAAAGACAAGTCAGAGCTAATTTCAACACTTAAAGAGTCTGGTCTAAGAGGTCGTGGAGGCGCCGGATTCCCGACAGGTATGAAGTGGGAGTTTTGTCAGGCGCAGAAGGCAAGTGCAAAGTATGTTGTTTGCAACGCCGACGAAGGTGACCCTGGAGCTTTTTCTGATAGATATTTACTTGAAGAGCAAACACTGAAAGTCTTGTTTGGTATGGTGGCTTGTGGATATCTCATTGGTTCCAAGCAGGGGTTTTTATATATTCGTGGCGAGTATCCAGAGTCAATTAGAGCAACCAATAAGGCTTTGGGCAAACTTCGAGAGCTAGGCCTTTTGGGCGAAGATATTCTTGGTAGTGGTTTTGAATTTGATATGAGTGTTGTTGAGGGACAAGGGGCTTATATTTGTGGCGAAGAGACCGCACTTATTGCTTCTATTGAAGGCCGACGTGCTGAGGTTGATGTGCGACCTCCATTCCCCACTGTTGAAGGTCTATATAAAAAACCAACGGTTGTGAATAATGTTGAGAGTTTAGCTGCAGTTGCTGGGATATTTAAGCTAGGTGGCAAGACTTTTGGAAAGATTGGTAATGGTCGTTCAACAGGTACAAAACTGATATCTTTGGACGGTTACTTTAATAACCCAGGTCTCTATGAAGTCGATATGGCTACTCCGATGGATTTTATTATCAATGAAATTGGCGGAGGCTTTAATGAAGACATTAAAGCAATCCAAGTAGGTGGGCCACTTGGCGGTATTGTGCC
>CAJWNF010000155.1 GCA_913044155.1 uncultured Gammaproteobacteria bacterium | reverse complement strand
CTGAATAACGAATTTTTCAAAATGCTATTTAAAGTTATTTTTGCAAGCATTATAATGGCAATGTATGTTTACTTTACCTCGACAAATATAGATAGCTACTTACAGTCTGTGGCTCTTGATAGAATCGTGATGATTTCAAAAACAATACTTATCTCGGTTTTAATATATTTCTCAAGTTTATACTTAATGGGAATTAGAATAAATAAAATATGACAACGCTTTTGTGTATCAAATTGAATAAAGAATTGGAGGCACTTGATCGAGCGCCCTACCCTGGAAAACTAGGGAAAAAGATACTAGAAAACGTATCTAGAGAGGCATGGCAAATGTGGCTAGACCACCAAACTATGCTGATTAATGAAAATAACTTAAATTTATTTGAAAACTCTTCTCAAAATTACCTCAAAGAGCAAATGGAAAAATATTTTTTTGATAGTGATAATTTAGATTTAATCGAAGGTTATATACCTAAATAATTGTGTCTAACTTATTTATCATTTCAGCTCCGTCCGGTTGTGGCAAAACCTCACTTGTTGAGGCATTAATTAATAGAAATGACAATCTTTGTGTCTCAGTTTCTCATACAACTCGCAAACCAAGACTAGAAGAGGCCAACGAAATTAATTATTACTTTACCTCTATTAGTAAATTCAAAAAAATGATAAATGACGATGCCTTTGTTGAGTATGCTAAAGTTTTTGATAACTATTATGGAACAGCTCTAGAATCAATCAAACACCATCTCAACAAAGGGAAAAGTGTTATTCTAGAAATTGATTGGCAAGGTGCAAATCAAGTCAAAAAAAAGTTTCCTAATGCTATTAGTATTTTTATCTTACCACCCTCAAAAGAAGACCTCAAAAAACGCCTCCAGCAAAGAGCGCAAGATGACCAATCAACAATCAATAAAAGGATGACTAACGCAAAAAATGAGATGTTGCACTATAAAAACTACGAATATCTCGTCATCAATGAGGATTTTGATATTGCCTTGAGTGATCTAGAAATCATCATTTGCAGGCCAGACAAGGCTTCTGAGAGATCTAGTCTGTCAATCACTGAACAATCAATAAAATACAAAAAATTACTCAAAAAATTGATATAACGAGATATTTTGGTATAATTTAGCCTTGCAAAATGGATTTGACAAATAATTATGAGTGAATACGCACTATCTTTGCAAAATACGGCTGGAAGCCTAGAGGTACAGAAGTACCCTCCAATACTCACTCCAGAGGAGGAGTACAGTCTGGCCATTGAGCTTTATGATAACGGCGACTTGTCAGCCGCTAGGAAGCTAGTACTTGCACATATGCGCTTTGTTGCTTTTATTGCCCATGGCTATAAAGGTTATGGCCTCGAACAGGCTGACCTTATACAGGAAGGCATGATTGGCCTGATGAAGGCTGTTAAAAGATTTGATCCTTACAAGAAAGTCAGATTATCTTCTTTTGCGGTTTACTGGATTAGAGCTGAAATTCATGAATATATTTTCAAGAATTGGAAAATCGTTAAAATTGCCACAACGAAAGCTCAACGAAAGCTTTTTTTCAAGCTTAAGCAAGCTAAAGCACACATCTATACCTCTCTTACAAATGATCAAGCCGAAGAGATTGCGAATAACTTAGGTGTAAGAAAACAAGACGTCATTGAAATGGAATCACGACTTCAGTTAAATGACGTGGCATTTGAAGTTCATGATGATGAAGATAGTTACACACCAGAACAATATCTTGCAGACCAGAATCAAACCCCTGAACAATTATTGTTAAGCGATAGAACTCGAGAAGACCAACAACACCAGCTTTATCAAGCCCTTTCTTCCCTAGACGAAAGAAGTATAGATATTTTACAATCAAGGTACTTGAAAGAAGAAAAAGCGACCCTACATACTCTAGCAGACAAGTATGGTGTTTCTGCTGAAAGAGTTCGCCAACTTGAAAACAAAGCGATTAAAAAGCTTAAAGAACGTCTAGAAGAATAAGAAACCTTCAAAGACATTATTTTTTTGTCCATTCAAGGAGAAAATATGGAAATTCGTCCCTTACACGATCGCGTGATCGTTCGTAGAGTAGAAGAAAAGAAAACAACCGCTAGTGGTTTAATAATTCCTGACTCATCAGCTGAAAAACCTTCAAGAGGAAAAGTTGTAGCGACAGGTAATGGTAAGAAAAACGACCAAGGCGATATCATCCCTTTAGATGTAAAAGTTGGCGATACAGTTATGTTTGGCCAATATGCGGGCTCAGAAATCACTGTAGGAGAAGAAAAACTATTAGTGATGAGCGAAGATGAAATCGTTGCAGTTATTGAAGAATAGAGGAGATAAGATATGTCAGCAAAAGA
>CAJWNF010000154.1 GCA_913044155.1 uncultured Gammaproteobacteria bacterium | reverse complement strand
GAGGTTGCTGGATGGGAAAGAGCCAACTGGTTTGTACCGAAACACTTAGTTGGCAAAGTAGACGCTGAATATTTGTATTCATGGGGGAAACAGAATTGGTTCGACTATCATAAATTAGAACATCAAGCTATCAGAGAGACTGTCGGTATGTATGAAATGTCATCTTACTCAAAGATTAGAGTCAAAGGTTCTGATGCAATGGATTATATGCAATTTATTTGCGCAAACGATGTCGATGTTAAAACTGGAAGAATTGTCTATACACAATGGTTGAATGAGAAAGGCGGTATCGAGGCTGACGTCACAATTACACGCCTAGATGCTGATGACTATCTTGTTGTAAGTGGCACACTATGTGCCAACCGTGATATGAATTGGCTAAAAAGGAACATGCCTAATGATGCACACTGTTCATTATTTAACTCTACAAGTGCAGAAGGCTGTATAGCAATTATGGGTCCCAATTCACGGGAACTTTTGCAATCGTTAACGGACACCGATTTAAGCAATGAAAATCTTCCTTTTGCTAGTGTCTGTGAGCTAGAAATTGGCATGGCTACGGTTAGAGCGCACCGTATCACCTATGTTGGCGAGTTGGGTTGGGAGTTATATTTTCCGATTGAATTTTCTAACTATATTGCTGAATTAATTGAATCAACTGGAAAACAATTCTCTTTGAAGCTTTGCGGCATGCATTCAGTAGATAGTTGCCGTATTGAAAAGGCCTACAGGCATTTTGGCCACGACATTACTGATGAGGATCACGTTCTCGATGCGGGTCTTGGATTCGTCGTTAAGCTAGACAAAAATCCTTCTAAATATGGAAGATTTATTGGTTATGATGCTGTAAAGAAAAGACAATCTTCGGGTTATAAAAAGAGAGTAATGCAATTCCTATTAACTAACCCAGATGTTATGCTCTATCATAACGAACCTATTCTAAAAAATGGCGAGATAATTGGCTATTTAAGTAGTGGAGCATATGGACATACATTAGGTGGAGCCGTTGGTCTTGGCTATATTGACTGCCTTCCCAATGAAACCGACGAAGATATCTTGAATGCTGAATACACCATAGAGGTTGAAGGAGTGATAGAAAAAGCTAGTGTTTCTTTGAAGCCAATGTATGACCCTTTAAACAAAAAAATTAGAAGCTAAGTTGCCATTTTTTTTATCTGCTTAATAATTATATCCATGCCGATATTGATCTTATTAGTGTCTATTGCAGAATAACCCAGATGTATATAATTCTTTGGACAGTTTTCATCAATAAATGACGCATCACCGGGTCTTAGAACCACGCCTTTTTCGAGTATTTTGCTACAAAGCATTGCGCTGTTAACAGATTCAGGTATTTTTATCCAAAATGTTGATCCGCCAACTGTTGGTGTGCATGATAATAAAGGTTCTTGCTTAATCTTTTCGTTAATCAATTTCCATCTTTCTTTATTGATTCTTTGAATTTTATTGAACATATTGTGATAATGACCAAGTCCGATAAATAAGGCTACCGAGTGTTGATTGTTGGCAGGAATATGTCTTAACATTAATCTTCGGAGCGCTCTAGCTTCTTTAATGAAGCTCTCAGGAGCGACCATATAGCCTAATCGCAATCCTGGCGCAAAGGCTTTTGAAAAGCTCCCAACATAAATGACATTGTTGTGCTTATCCAGACTTTTTAATGAAGGGTTTGGTTTTTTTTGAAAGTTTATTTCGGCTTCATAGTCGTCTTCAATAATAACAGTATTGTTTTCTTGGGCAAACTTGAGTAATTGTTTTCTTCTTTCCATGCTCATAGTGACGCCGGTAGGGTATTGATGACTAGGAGTAGTGTAAATAAGGTCAAAATTTGTATTAATGGAGTTAACCACTAAACCTTCATCATCAACCGGGATAGGAGCTATATTTTCTGTTTTAAAGCTTAATAGGTTTCTGACATCAGGGTATCCCGGATTTTCAATTCCTACAACTGTCTGCTCTTTAACCAAAAGGCTTGACAGAATGTATATCGCGTTTTGACTTCCAGATGTAATTAATATTTGATCTTTGTTTGCCCATATACCGCGTTTAGGAAGTACTTTTGATTGAATCTGCTTAATTAAAGACGGGTCATCACTGTCTACATGATCAATGTTCCATTTTTTAATTTCAGGTACGGTTGAAGAATGCCTAACAACTTCGCGCCATTCATAAAAAGGGATAAGGGTTTGATCTAATTGACCAACGGTAAAAGAATAAGGTAATCTTTGCCAATCTTCTGACTTCTTTATATTGATCTTTGTGGAAGGTTTTTTCGTTATTAATCGGTCAATCCATTCCGGTGAATTTGAGTCTGAAAAGTCATTTTT
>CAJWNF010000153.1 GCA_913044155.1 uncultured Gammaproteobacteria bacterium | reverse complement strand
TTGGTTTGCTGCTCATAGGTTCTAAAGTATCCGCAAGTGTTGGGTCTGCCAAACTCGTTATTAAATGCAGCCGCCCCAATAGGCCCCTCAATCATAATATCAAGTGCAGATGCAATTTGCCTGGGTTTGCCGTGGTCTATTTCCCACAGATTAATGGCATCCGGTATCTTTAGATTGGAGACAGAGAATCCGCACAGCCCCACCTTTGGCTTGGAGCCTCTACCGGTAGCGCCTTCATCTCTGATTTCGCCCCCTGAACCGGTCGCTGCACCCGGGTTCGGTGCGATTGCTGTAGGGTGGTTATGTGTTTCAACTTTCATTAAGACCGCCTTTTTGGCGGTTATTGATGAATAAACACCATCCTCATTTGGATGAAAAAATGTTGATTCATAGCCGCTCATTACAGCTGAATTGTCACTATAAACCGATAATAGGCCTTCAGGATGCTGTTTATAGGTATTGCGAATCATGCCAAATAGTGAGATTGCTTGCTTCTCGTTATCAATAACCCAGTCTGCATTAAAGATTTTGTGTCTACAGTGTTCTGAGTTGGCTTGCGCAAACATCATAAGTTCGATGTCTTTTGGGTTTCTGTTTAGATTACTAAACTGTTCAAATAGGTAATCTATTTCGACTTCACTGAGGGCTAACCCAAGATCAATGTTTGCATTTTCGATGGCAGGCCTGCCAAACTTAATTAAGTCTATGCTTTGACACTCTTTGGGCGACAATTCATCGAAAAGTTTATGTGCTTCACTAGTTTCCTTGAGATAAGATTCGGTCATTCTATCCAAAACAATACTTAGAACCCCGTCCAACTCTCCATTTTGAAGTTGGCGGTTGAAGTGATAATTGATGCCACGCTCTAACCTTTTAATTTGTTTAAGGCCGCAGAGGTGAACTATGTCAGTCGCCTTTGACGACCATGGCGAAATAGTTCCCTGCCTTGGCGTTACAATAACGCTGCTGCCTGTATTGGATAGGTTGATTGGTGGAGCGTAATTCAGAAGTTTATCAAGGTGACACCAGTCTTCAGTATTGAGTTTGTTGTCAGACTCAATAAAATGAATAAATTCAGCGCCTACTATCGTTAAATCAGGTAAATGTAGCTGTAGTTTTTCTTGAAGGGTTTTGACTTTAAAATTTCTAAGTGCTTGAATTCCTGAATGAATTGAGATCATAATTGAGCCATTATCTCATCAGAAATATCAGCGTTATGGTATACCTCTTGTGTGTCATCTAGATCCTCAAGCGTGTCAATAAGTTTCATAAACTTTTCGGCGTCTTCTAGGTTGAGTTCAATACGGTTGGCAGGTTCCATGGTTATTTGAAAATGTTCTGGATTCAGGTTGTTGGCGATAAAGGCATCCTTTACGCTAAAAAAGTCATCCGGTGATGTCATTACATCGATGGAGCCATCATCATTAGTTATAACATCATCAGCGCCAGACTCTATAGCGACTTCCATAATGGCATCTTCATCACCTGAAGCGAAGCTGATAAAGCCTTGTTTTGAAAACATATAAGACACAGATCCATCGGTGCCGAGGCTTCCTCCGTGTTTTGAGAAGGCATGACGAACATCTGCAACTGTTCGGTTTCGGTTGTCTGTTAAACAGTCAACCATAATGGCGGTGCCTCCAAGACCATAACCTTCATAGCGCACCTCTTCGTAATTATCTCCATCCAAATCACCTGCACCGCGTTTGATTGCATTGTCTATGGTATCTCGCTTCATGTTGGCAGCAAGTGCTTTATCGATAACAGTACGCAAAGAGGGATTGTTTTCTATAACACCCCCACCCATTTTTGCGGCAACAACTATCTCTTTGATGAGTTTTGTGAAGATTTTTCCGCGTTTTGCATCCTGGGCACCTTTTCTATGCTGAATATTGTGCCACTTACTATGTCCTGCCATTATTGATTGCTTGTCTCCGTGAATGTTCTATTGAGTAAATTCGAGCAATTGATGGATAGAGTGCTTTGCTTTTTCAATAACTTCATCATTAATTCTTATTTCATTTTTACCGGTAGTCAATGTGCTCAAGCATTTTTCAAGGCTATTCATAGCCATCCAGTCGCAATGTGCACATGATTCGCAAGTTGCTCCTACACCCATAGTCGGGGCCTCAATGAATTTTTTTCCTGGTGCTACTTCACGCATTTTATGAAAAATTCCATTGTCTGTTGCCACAATAAATGTTTCTTCAGGTCTAGTGGCTGCTGCCTCTATTAACTGAGTCGTTGATCCAACAACATCAGCAAGAGCAATAACTTCTTTGGGTGACTCTGGATGTACTAAAACTGCTGCATCAGGGTGGTGCTGCATAAGCCTTTCAAGCCCCTCTGCTTTGA
>CAJWNF010000152.1 GCA_913044155.1 uncultured Gammaproteobacteria bacterium | reverse complement strand
GCAATTTCACAAAAAGGGTTCATTGCCATTTTGGCATTGTTCAAATCAACTGTTTGAGATTGCTTGTCAACACGAGCCTGAGTATAGGGATCAAGCACTCTTTTAATTGGAATAATTATTTTCATTTTGTGTCAATCTTTTGCTTGAATTTTCGCGAATAATACCATATAAATATAGTTTGTCTAGCAATTGCAAAAAAACTTTTTTATAGAGATATTCTATAGCCATATTAAGAATCATTTGTTTGTTAATGGAAAACGTAACTTTGCCTCGGCACCTGACTGCAGGAATCTATTATTCAATGTTATTTCGCCGCCATGAAGTTGCATAATTTTCTTAACAAACCTTAAACCTAAACCAGTACTACGTTTGCCTGTATCTGGCCTTGAGACAGAGAAAAAGCGAGTAAATAGTTTACTCATGACCTGAACAGGAATTCCTGGACCTTCGTCAAGAACGACGATATTAACTGCTGAATTTGTTTGAGTGGCTTTAACCGTTATTGTGCCGCTATTAGGACTAAAGTCAATTGCATTGTTAATTATATTTCCTATCGCCTGTTCAAACAGCAATCCTTCTGCTTTAACCTTAATATCGTCGCTAATTTCATATTTAAATGTTATATTTTTTTTTGCGATAGTTCCTGCCCGACTAGTCTTTTTAACTACGCTCATAACAATAGTTTTGACATTTATTGAGATTAACTTTGAAAGACTGTCCCGTCTCTCTACTCTCGAAAGATCGAGTAGTCTAGTTACAAGCCTATCCATATGCTTGTTTGAATCAAGAATGCCTCGGATAAAATCAGAGCGTTCATCTTCACTCATGCCGGTTTTTAGATTTTCAGCAGCTAGACGCACTCCCGTGATGGGTGTACGTAACTCGTGAGCCAATGTGTTGATGTATTCTTCAACGTCATCCTTAAGCTCTACATCTCCGTGAGATTTTTTTATCGCCAAGGCAAGCTTATTGAACTGAATATTTAAATCAGGAATCGATACCTCCTCACCCTTGAAAAGCCTTATAGTGTATCTTTCTAAGCGATTAATGTTCCTTGAAATTCTATAGCTACCAAGAATTCCAAAAAATAAAGAGATAAGAAATATATAAAAAATGAATTCGTACAGATAATTTTCATCCATCAAATCTAACATAGGAGCTGCAACAACTAGCGCTCCTATAATTTCTTGATTGTCATCATATATCGGATTTGAGACATAAAGAAATTGAGGTTTATAAAAATAACTTATATTTATTCCCCACGCTTTTTTGGTATCACTGACCTGTTCTACAGAAATTCTACTTATGCCTTTATTGCCTAGAAGTGCTGAATCAACTTCTGTTTGGTCTCTCATGCTTGTTCCTAGACTTAAACCTCTAGAGTCAAGGATAAGCAAACCATCTTTATCTGTAATGTAGAAAACTAGATTTGCTAATAATTGGTTGTTTTGAGATTTTTCATTAGCAACTCGTGCTGGAAAATAATCCTCAATGATGCTGTCGAAATTAGCAATATCTATTTCACCGTTTTTGATATTTTGAGAGGCAATGTTGCTTAGTAAACTTGATAGTTCAACCAAAACTCCTTTTGCAGATTCCATACTGGTGCGCTGAACAAAAATCCAAACCAATGCACTGCTAATTACAAAGTAAAGAATAAACAGTTTAGTGCCAACATTTAAATTGAAATATTTCATTCAATGAGACTGTAACCAATACCTCGAATCGTTTCTATATGTTCACAACTGTTATCTATTTCATTTAGACGTTTACGTATTGATTTTATATGAGTGTTTATTGTTTTGACATCAGAGCCATGAGGCCTGTCCCAAATAACTTTCAATAAATATTCCCGAGTATGAACGCGATTTGGGTTTTTTATTAAGTGCGACAGAATTTTAAATTCTGCAGGTGTAAGGATGAGCTCATGATTTTGAAACAGCACTCTCTGCATAGCTTCATTGATGCCAAATTTCGATTTAGATTTTGGTTCGGTATTATTCCGGAAATTTCTCAATTGTGCCCTGACATGTGCAACGATTACTCTTGGGCTGAATGGTTTGGTAATATAGGCGTTTGCACCCAAACCTTCGAGGCCCAAAACCTGATCAGCTTCATCATCCCTAGCAGAAATAATAACTACCGGCACATTTGATTTAGAACGAATTTTTCGCAACACATCAAATCCGCTAATATCGGGCAAGCCTACATCAAGCAAAACCAAGTCAACTTGATTATTATTAAAGTAATCAAGTGAATCGTATCCATTGTCATGCCAGGTCCAACTAAACGAATCTTTTTCGAGTACAAAGGCTATACTTTCAGCAATTGTTTTGTCATCTTCTATTATCAATATAT
>CAJWNF010000151.1 GCA_913044155.1 uncultured Gammaproteobacteria bacterium | reverse complement strand
CCTCCTGGCACTGGAGATACACAACTTACTCTGTCTCA
Source organism: uncultured Gammaproteobacteria bacterium (assembly GCA_913044155.1). Next base: position 2,364 of record CAJWNF010000151.1, on the reverse strand, counting down.
AAAGATACCTGTTAGTGGTGCTGTAATTGTAACAACCCCACAAGATATATCTCTAATCGATGCCCAAAAAGGGTTAAGTATGTTTGAAAAAGTGAACATTCCGATACTTGGTATCATTGAGAATATGTCTATGCATGTATGTTCTAATTGTGGCCATATCGAGGAAATATTTGGCAAAGGTGGAGGACAAGAAATAGCCGGTAACAATGACACTAACTTTCTTGGGGCTTTGCCGCTACAACTAGATATTAGGACAGATGTCGATGAAGGTACGCCGACCGTTATAAAAAACCCGGAAAGCACTGCGGCGCTCATCTATCATGAAATTGCCAGAAAAATGGCTGCAACTCTTTCGCTGCAAAGTGAAACCACTGGCGCTTTTCCAGATATTACAATTGAATAGCAGCTAACTCTAGCTCAACGATTCTCTGTGACCTGATTGATGGTATATTTTGGTATCTCAATGACTAGGTCTCTATCACCAACTATCGCCTGACAAGAAAGTCTGGAGTCTGGATCCAGCCCCCACGCCTTATCAAGCAAATCATCCTCGACTTCGTCAGACTCCTCAATTGAATCACTACCTTCGCGAACATAAACATGGCAAGTTGTGCAGGCATTTGACATCTCGCAAGCGTGTTCGATCTCTATATTGTTATTAAGCAAGGCCATGCAAACACTAGTACCGGCTTCAGCCTCTATTATTACCCCTTCAGGACAATAATCTTCATTAGGGAGGATAATTATTTTTGGCATATTGTTATCCTAGATGCTAATTGAATTCATCGACGCTATGGCCTTGCATGACTTTCATGATCGATTTGTTCATGCGCATTTCAACAAACTTAGCGCTAACTTTTTCCATGTTCTCTGTTGCTTGTTTTATAAGTCGCATGTCATCAGATTCAATCATGGAGGCAAGATATTCTCTCGCCTCAACAATATCATTTAGCATCGACTCATCAAGAAGAGATTTATCTACACTGAGTGCGGAATCTATAGCCTCTATGGTGCGTTTGGCGTCTACTTTTTGTTCCTGCAGTTGTCTCATCAAAACGTCTTCCTGCGCATATATCACCGAATCTTTAAGCATTTTTTCCATATCGGCATCACTAAGACCATAGGAAGGCTTGATCACGATTTCCGCTTGCTTTCCTGAAACCTGTTCTTTTGCGCTAACAGACAGAAGGCCATCAGCGTCTACCTGGAATTCGACAAGGATACGGGCGCTACCGGCGACCATTGGCGGTATTCCTTTTAGCTCAAATTTCCCTAACGATCGGCAATCCTTAGTTAATTCGCGCTCCCCTTGGAATACATTAATACTCATTCCGGTCTGGCCATCCTTAAAAGTAGTAAATTCTTGGGCTCGTGAGATTGGAATTGTAGTATTGCGATGTATCACTTTTTCCATCAATCCGCCCATCGTTTCAAGTCCCAATGAAAGAGGTAGCACATCTAACAACAAAATATCATCCTTGCTTTTATTACCAGCCAAGATATTTGCCTGTATTGCAGCGCCTTTGGCGACAACCTCATCAGGGTCGATTGAACAGAGAACTGGTCTTTTGAAGAGTTCTCCCACCTTCTTTCTTATTGCTCCCATTCTTGTTGAACCGCCAACCATAATGACGTCTTTGATTTCAGCCATCTCAATCCCTGCATCTCTCACAGCGACTTTTGCCAACAATAGCGTTCTCTTTATAAGAGGTTCGGCTAATAATTCAAAATGAGCCTTGGTTATCTGGTAGCGTTTATCGTCTATATAAAATTCAGCGATTTCCTTCTCAGTTAGAGTCTCTTTCGCTATCTGAGCAAGTTTCTTTATGGTTTGGATTTGACTAGCGCTAAATGTTTCTAGATTTAGCGTCTTTCTGCAATCCTCAATAATTAGGGCATCAAGATCATCGCCACCTAAATTTGAGTCGCCGCCAGTCGAAAGTACTTGAAAAATACCCTTCTTAAAACTCAGAATTGAAATGTCAAACGTGCCGCCACCCAAATCATAAACGGCGTGGATGCCCTCTTCACCCGACTCGATGCCATAAGCAATTGCTGCGGCTGTTGGTTCGTTTAAGAGCCTTAGAACTTTAATACCTGCAAGCGTTGCAGCATCTTTGGTAGATTGCCTTTGAGTATCGTTAAAGTAGGCAGGAACAGTAATTACAGCACCCGTCAAGTCGCCACCTAGCGCGCCCTCTGCTCTATTCTTTAGAGCTGAAAGAATGCTGGCAGATATCTCGACAGCGCTCAAGTCTCCCATCGCTGTTTGGAACAAAACGTTATTGCCGTTTTCTAGGAGCCGATACGGACAATTCTTAAACTCACTAACCTCTTTATAGCCTAAACCCATAAATCTCTTGA
>CAJWNF010000150.1 GCA_913044155.1 uncultured Gammaproteobacteria bacterium | reverse complement strand
CCGGTATGTGCAACTATGAGTTTTGATACTGCAGGGAAAACAATGATGGGTGTTACGCCAGCAGAACTTGCTAAAAGATCACAAGGCTTTGGATTGTTTGGAGTTGGCGGAAATTGTGGTGTTGGGGCGCCAGACCTATTGGCAGCAATTATAGATATTAATCGCAATATGACTGACGACACAATAATTATTGCCAAGGCAAATTGTGGTATTCCAGAATTTCATGACGGAAGTATTGTGTATTCTGGAACCGAAGAGTTGATGGCTGAGTATGTTCATCTAGCACTTAATTCTGGTGCCAGAATTGTTGGGGGCTGCTGTGGTACAAGTTTTAAGCACATTAGAGCAATGCGAAAGGCGATGGATAAGCATAAAATGAAGGATTTACCGGATTTGCAAGAAATTGAAGAAAATGTCGGCCAACTATCGGCAGGATCAAAAGCAATTCTTACAGGTCAAAGTGCTACTGTAAAGAAACAAAGAAGAAGTAGACGCTCAAGATAAAAGAGAAGAACAAAGGATAAATGAATTGGGAGAAAATAACCAATCTCCGTAGATTTCTTACAATCAAATAATATATATTCGGTTAATTTTCACTATTTTTAATTAGATATCTAAATAAAATTATGTTAAGATTTATCCCTTAATGTGATTTTCTTGTGTATTATTTTTTTTGATTCTTAATAAAAATAGATAAAGTCATGACAACACCTGAAAAAGGCGTATCGATAATTGATAAGCAGTTGCCAAGTTTTGGTACCGATAAGCATCTCGAGGTGTCAATAGGTAAACAGGTTCGAATAGCTCGAAAAGCTGCCGGCGTAACACTTCAGCAATTGTCGAAACAATCGCAACTTTCTGCTAGTATGCTTTCAAAAATAGAAAATGGACAAATCAGTTCGTCACTTAGAACAATACAATTAATTTGTCATGCACTAAACATCACAATAACAACGCTATTCAAGCAACACGATAAAGATGTAGAGCCAACCTTTATCAAATCAGGCAATGGTCTTACAATTGAGCGTGGTGGGACACATAAAAAAAGACACTATCAATTATTGGGACACACTGTTGGAGGCTCTTTAAAGGTAGAGCCTTGTCTTATTACAGTTACATCTCAGGATTATGAATTCCCGGAGTTTCAACATCGAGGAGTTGAGTTTATCTATATGCTTAAGGGTGAAATGGATTATTATTATGGTACTAGGATTTACCACTTTACCGAGGGCGACTCGCTATACTTTGATTCAGACAAGCCCCATGGACCTAAGAAAATTCTCTCCACTGAATGCCAGTTTTTAGCGGTTATTTGTTCAAACAGTGTAGCTTGAATGAAGTTTTATACCCTCTAATTATCATTCAAAAAAATAATGATAATTTAATAATCTAAATTCTCTTTTAGATTGGTCACTTTTTCATAGTAATTACAATCAAATTATTGTCAAAAAAAAAGAAATTTTGACATATTAATAATTTCTTCAAAATCAAAAAAATTTCTTGACAAGGAAATAATATTTGGCGTATACTTTTATTTAAATTTGTGGTGTTACAAAGACATAATTTTGCTAGGAATATAAGGATCGATTTTGCCTTTGCCTATCTGATTATTCTTAATTAACCTGCAAATATGCTTGTGTCTTTATTTTGTTTTATCATGGTAAATATCGCGAAAACAAAGATAAAGGTATAGAGGGGGAAATCTAAAAAGATTCTTTTTAATTTTAACGGAGAGATTAAATGACAGATTTAGAACAGCACGTTAACGCACCTGGACGCGACAAGCTAGTAAAGGAAGTTAAAGCTAAGATCGATGCTTTGGGTATTAAATATGTATATTATCAATTTGTTTCAGTTACCGGTCGTATTGTCGGTAAAGGTATTCCTGGTCGTCACTGGGAACGATTGGCTGAAAAAGGATTTCAATTGGTATACGGTTCAACAGCTAATTTATTTGTTGACCGTCATGGCAATTATATCGGTTATGGACCTGAGTCTTCTGAGCTTGTTGGTATAGCAGATCCTGAAACCTTTTGTCAACTACCATGGGATAAGCGCGTCGCTCGCGTTTTCTGTAGACTTTATAGAAACCGTGAGGAGCGTGAAAACCCGGGTGCAGCTTTAACTTCTGATTGTCGCGGAAACCTTTATAGGCAACATAAGGAGTTTCAAGACCAGTATGGTTTAGATATGCGCTGCGGCACAGAGCCAGAGATGATGTGGCTTAAGCGAGGTGAAGATGGTGGGCCAAACGGTGGTGTTACCAAGCCTAACTGTTACCATATTGACCAGTTTGAAGAGCTACGTCCTGTATTCATGAAGGTTATTGAATATTCAGAGCAAATGGGTCTTGACATTATTCAGGGTGACCACGAAGATGCACCGGGCCAACTTGAGCTCAATACTCAGTTCGATGATGTCTTGCGTAATGCAGACCGT
>CAJWNF010000149.1 GCA_913044155.1 uncultured Gammaproteobacteria bacterium | reverse complement strand
ATGGAGACTTCCGCTGCAGCAACTGTCAAAATAAAGAAGACAAATATTTGTCCTGCAATATCACTACCGAAATATGAAAATGCAATGAAATTAGTATTTACTGCAGCTAGTATTAATTCAACACACATCAACAACATTATGATATTAGTTCTATTAATAAAAATACCTGCCAAACCTATACAGAAAACAATAGCGCTCAATATAAGGTAATCAGATAGCACTATCATTTGGACTCCTTAGACTTGCTGGAGGAAGTCGAAACCAAACGTACCCTATCCGCCACCTGGACATTTACTTGCTCAGCAATATTTTGTCTTTTACTTCTGCTTTCCTTGCGATGTACAAGTGTAATCGCTGCAATAATTGCCGTCAGTAAAAGAACAGCAGCTAACTCAAAAGGATAAACATACAGAGTATATAAATCGTTTGCCAGCTGTGAAATGTTACTAAAATCAGCAGCCTTTCTAACAGGACCTATCGAATTGTCCAAATCAAAATGACCAGCGCTCAAGATAAGCACCATTTGTGAAATAACTACAACTGAAACCACAATGCCAAGCGGGAGGTATTTAGTGAATTTTGCTCGTACAGTAGACTTATCAATGTCGAGCATTTTAATTACAAACAGGAATAACACCATAACTGCGCCAACATAAACTAGAATTAGAGTAATCGCTAAAAATTCAGCTTCTAACAATATCCATAAACTTGCCACACTAAAAAACGACAAGATTAAGAACATTGCTGCTTTTATGGTATTTCTAGACGTTACCATCAATACTGCACTGCCAATAAAGTACAAGGCAAACACATAAAATAATATCGATGTAAATTCCATAATCTATCCCTATCTATATTTCGAATCTTCTAATCTAGCTTTACTGATAGTTTTTTCGTGCTTTTTACCAATATCGAGTAAGCCTTTTTTATCAATTACACTGCCCTCTCTGGACTCAAATGCATAGTCAAAAATGTGCGTCTCAACAATAGCATCCACCGGGCATGCCTCTTCACAAAAACCACAAAAGATGCACTTGAATAAATCAATATCGTATTGTGTTGTTCTGCGCGTTCCATCCTCTCTCATCTCTGATTCGATCGTAATGGCATTGGCAGGACAAACAGCTTCGCATAATTTACAGGCAATACATCGCTCCTCTCCATTGGGGTAACGGCGCAAGGCATGTAGACCTCTAAACCTTGGCGAAATTGGTGTACGCTCTTCAGGAAACTGAACGGTAATTTTGTCATTGGCAAGCTGCTTAGCGGTAATTTTCATTCCTGCACGGATTTCACTCAATCCAAAATCTTTAATGAGTTTTTTAGCTTTATTGATCATCCTTTTCCCCTCCTTAGAACCATGGCCCTATGTGAAGTTGTGTCATCAACGCAACAGCCATAATCCAAACAATAGTGAGTGGCAGAAACACTTTCCAGCATAGACGCATGATTTGATCATATCGATACCTTGGAAAGGTTGCTCTAATCCATAAATAAAGAAACAGGAAGAAACTCATTTTTATAAGCAACCACATCATATCCGGTACAAATGCAAAAAATCCTTCCAAATATGGTACACCCTCAAACGGAGAATGCCAGCCCCCAAAAAACATCAATACGGCAAGCGTTGCCATCATAATCATGTTTATATATTCAGCCATAAAAAATAAAGCAAAAAACATACCTGAATATTCAACATGAGTACCGCCGACAATTTCTGATTCACCTTCTACAACATCGAACGGCGCACGGTTTGTTTCAGTTAATGCAGATATCCAAAAAACTATCATCATCGGGAATAATGGAATCCAATACCAATTCCAAATACCTCCAGATTGTCCTGAAACAATCTCATTTAAGTTTACTGAACTCGCAGTCATTACCACTGTGACGGCGACGAATCCAATTACAATTTCATATGAAACTAGCAAAGATGCGCTTCTCAATGCGCCCAATAATGGATATTTTGAATTCGATGCCCAGCCTGCTAGAATAATTCCATAGACGCCTACAGAACCTATCGCTAAAACATAAAGCAAACTGACATCGAGGTTTGTGATAAAGAAATCTTGCCCCAGAGGAATTACCGCCCAGACTGCAATCGCCGGAACGAAAGCCAAGATTGGTGCCAATATAAACAAGTAAATATTTGCCTTAGAAGGGAAAATAATTTCTTTAAACATCATCTTAAATACGTCGGCAAATGGCTGCAATAGGCCGATCGGGCCGACCCTGTTGGGGCCAATTCTGAGCTGCATATAGCCGATGACTTTGCGCTCTGCATAGGTCATATAAGCCATCATAATAATGAGCGGCAATATCAATGCTACACCTTTTATAAAGATGATTAAAACATCTGCCAGACCACCATTAAACCATGGTATCCAGTAATGAATCAAATCTACAAACCCTTGCCACATAAACTAATACTCTCCTAACA
>CAJWNF010000148.1 GCA_913044155.1 uncultured Gammaproteobacteria bacterium | reverse complement strand
TTTCCTTATTTAAGCTTTACCTGTCGGGACTCGCCAATTCTGTTGTATTCATTGTAATCATAGGCGATCTCATTTTTTCACTCTTTTTCGTGTATTATTTTTTCCGATTGTACGATGTAAACAAAAAGATAATTAATCAATGAAAATTATTTCAAAAAAACTATTATGTTTAATAGGATGATTTCTTTGTATAATTGGCATCAAATAGCATAGACTCAACATAATGTCATTAGATAAAATCAAGATTTTTAGTGGAAACGCCAATCCGCATCTGTCTAGTGAGATTATTGCTAGTCTGAAAATTAGCCAGAGCAAAGCCTTTGTTGGCAAGTTTAGCGATGGCGAATCACAAGTTGAGATATTGGACAACGTTCGTGGTTGTGACGTCTTTGTTATTCAACCAACTTGCAGACCATCACCAGCCGAGACACTTATGGAGCTTCTAATAATGGTGGACGCGCTTAAGCGCTCATCAGCTGGTCGAATTACAGCAGTAGTCCCTTATCTAGGTTACTCACGACAAGATAGACGGTCTCGTCTAACCCGAGTACCAATAACAGCAAGGCTTGTTGCTCAAATGATAGAGACATCAGGTGTAAACCGTATTTTAACGATGGATTTACATGCCGACCAAATACAAGGTTTTTTTAATATTCCTATTGACAATATATACGCTCAACCTGTTCTGGTTCAAGATATTTTAGCTTGCAACTATAAAGACATAGTCGTCGTCTCACCGGATGTTGGCGGGGTTGCAAGAGCTAGAGCTGCAGCAAAAAGAATTAATGATGCCGACCTTGCCATTATCGATAAAAGACGTCCGGAACCTAATTTAGTTAAAGTGATGAATGTAATTGGTGATGTGTCCGGTCGTACTTGTATCATAATAGATGATATGGTTGATACTGCCGGAACACTTTGTCAGGCAGCAGATATATTGAAGGAGAAAGGTGCAAACAAGGTTGTAGCATACGCTACACACGCAGTTCTATCTGGGGCTGCTGTAGAAAATATCGCTAATTCTTCTCTGAATGAGCTTGTCGTCACTAATACAATACCTTTGAATGACGAAGCAACAGCATGTTCAAAAATTAGACAATTATCAATTGCTCAAACACTTGCAGATGTTATAAGAAGAATCAGTAATGAGCAGTCAATTAGTTCAATTTTTGCAGACTCGAAGTAACCACAATACCACACTAAGATACTGATTTAAAATAAAAACAGCCAGTCGAGTTATGTATAATTCTCTCTTTGTTTTGTAAAAAACCTCAATTATGAAATCTAGCAAAAAGGACCACAAAGAAGCCCTTCAAAACTTGATCTTAATTGGTAAAGAGCAGGGCTACCTAACTTACTCCGAAATTAACGATATCCTACCCCAAGATTTATTAACACCTGAACAGGTAGAACCAATTGTTACAATTCTGGAGGAGCTCGATATAACTGTTGCTGACGAAGCTCCTGATGCAGACACGTTGGTTATGGAAACAGGTGGCAAGGCTCAATCAACTTCAGCGGAAGTTGCAATTGCGGCTTTGGCCGCTCTAGATTCTGAGTTTGGGAGAACAACAGACCCTGTTCGCATGTATATGCGCGAAATGGGTGTTGTAGAACTACTTGAACAACAAGATGAGGTCCGTATTGCTAAAGAAATTGAGGCAGGTGTATTTGAAATCATGCAGGCCATTACCCTTTATCCAGAAATCTCAGATTACTTCTTTAAAGCTTATACTAGACTTGAGGAAGGCAAATGTAAAATGACTGATGTCGTTATTGGCTATCAGGGTGATGCAGAAGAGTTTGAGGAAAAGCAAGCTCTTGTTGAAGAAAAATTAGCTAATCTAGAAGATATTGGAGATCAAGAGGAAGAAGATTTCGACGAACTAGAATATACAGGTCCTGACGAAGGTGAGGTGTATGAACGTTTTGAAAAAATTCAAAAAGCTTTTAACAGCTATACAAAAGCTAATAATAAGAATGGCTATCTTGATGAAAAAACTATCAAAGCTCGACAAAAATTCTCGGCTTGTATTTCAGACTTAAGACTTGCGCCAAAATTAGTGAGTACCATGATGGAGCTTGTAAGTGGTCGTATTGATGAAGTTAAAATAAGAGAGAAAACAATTCGTGATACTTGTCTTGAAGCTGGTATGCCAAAAGAAGTTTTTTATAACTCATTTCCTGGTAATGAAACCAACCTTGACTGGCTTAAATCAATTAGCCTTGATAAGTCTGTCATAGAATCACTCAAGAAACACGAAGATGACATCTACTACGCGCAGAAAAGTCTCTTAGAGCAAGAAAAAGAGATGCAAATAACTACTGCTGAATTAAAAGAAATTAACAAAAAATATAGACAAGGCGACCGCAAGGCCAAAAAAGCAAAAAGTCAAATGATTGAAGCGAATCTAAGACTTGTCATCTCAATTGCAAAAAAAT
>CAJWNF010000147.1 GCA_913044155.1 uncultured Gammaproteobacteria bacterium | reverse complement strand
GCTAGCTCCATTTAAGGTCGCCTTTCTGATCCTATGGTTAATCATTGGTTGTTCATGGCGTAAGTAAGAACCAACTATAAGCGCATGGTCAATACCTTCTAATTCATCCAAGGATACACTCGACATTAATATATCGGTGGTAGCTGGATTAGCAAAATCCAAACGATAATCAAGATTGTCCGAACCCAAGCCTCTTGTTAATTTTTGGAGCAAGTATAGCTCTTCTAATGTTGCATTTTTTGAAGTGAGAGATCCAAATTTTGATCCATCAGAGTTATTATTCTTAATCCCGTTTACCGCAAAATCTAGTGCCTCTTGCCATGACGTTTCTCGCCACTCATTGTTAACTTTTATTTTGGGAACCAAACAACGTTTTTCACTTTCTAAGGCCTGATATGAAAAACGGTCCCGGTCAGAAATCCAAGTCTCATTAACGCTTTCATTATCTCTTGCTACGACGCGCTTAACTTTTCCTTTGTGAGTTTGTGTAAAGATATTAGAGCCCACCAAGTCATGACGAGCAATACTCTGAACAGAATTCATTTGCCAAGAGCGAACCCCGAAACGAAAAGGTTTAGAAGTAAGTGCGCCAACTGGACAGACATCAATCATATTGCCAGAGAGCTCGGACTGTATGCCCTCTGATAAAAATGGCTCAATCTTTAAATCCTCACCTCGACCTGTACCACCCATTTCAACAATACCAGCAACTTCTGCACCAAATCGGACGCAACGAGTACAGTGAATACAGCGCGTCATATCTGTATGAATCAGAGCGCCAATATCCTTATCAGCAACGATACGCTTGCCCTCACTAAATTTCGAAACGTCTGAGCCGTATTCCATCGCAACATCTTGCAGTTCACACTCGCCCCCCTGGTCACAGATTGGGCAATCTAGTGGATGATTAATTAACAAAAACTCCATAACGGCCTTTTGTGCTGCTTTAGCTTTTGCATTTTTGGTATAGAGTTTCATTCCCGCAGAAGCTAGAGTTGAACATGCAGGTTGAGGTTTTGGATTACCTTTTATGTCTACCAAACACATCCTGCAGTTAGCGGAAACAGATAGTTTTTTATGGTAACAGAATCGAGGTATCTCAATGCCCACCCTGTCAGCGATAGAAATTATCGACTCGCCAGAGTTGCCATGCACAACTTTACCGTCAATTTCGATTTCAATATCAACCATCTTTTGCCACCATACTCTTGCCGTTTTTGATGTAGTACTCAAACTCCTTTCTAAAATGCCTAATAAAGCTCTTAACAGGCATCGCAGCCGCTTCACCCAGGGCGCAAATCGTATTGCCATTGATTTTGTCCTGCACAGAAAGTAAGAGATCCAAATCTTCGTTCTTGCCGTGACCATCCATGATGCGTTTCAAGACTCTATAAATCCAGCCAGTCCCTTCTCTACAAGGGGTGCATTGACCACAAGACTCGTCGTAATAAAAATGGGCTAAACGGGTAAGTGCCTTTACCATGCAAGTGGTATCGTCCATAATGATGACAGAACCAGCGCCAAGCATTGAACCCGCTTTGTCAATAGAGTCATAATCCATATTCATCTTAAGAGCTGCTTTTGCTGGCAGTATAGGTGTTGAAGAGCCGCCTGGTATTACCGCTTTAAGTTTTCTGCCTTCACGCAAACCACCAGCCATCTCTAATAAGTCACTAAAAGGCGTCCCCATGGGGATTTCAAAATTAGCAGGATTATTAACGTGTCCGGTAACAGAAAATAACTTGCAGCCACCAGAATTTGGCACTCCTAAATCTGCAAACCATTGGCCACCCTTTGCTAGAATGTCGGGAACAGAGGCAAAACTCTCGGTATTGTTTACCGTTGTAGGTTTGCCGTAAAGGCCTACATTAGCTGGAAACGGTGGCTTAAATCTTGGCTGACCCTTTTTACCTTCAATTGACTCTAGTAAGGCGGTCTCTTCACCGCATATATATGCACCCGCACCCAAATGCGTATACAAGTTGAATGTAATCTTTGAATCATTAATATCTTCGCCTAACAAGCCCGCACTATATGCCTCATTGAGAGCCTCTTCGAATCGGTAATAGGGCTCCATAAACTCACCACGAATGTAGTTATAGCCAACACTAGCGTTCATGACATAGCCTGCAATTGCCATACCTTCAATTACTGCATGGGGATTAAACCTTAAGATATCTCGATCTTTACAGGTACCAGGCTCGCCTTCGTCGGAGTTACAAACTACATACTTTTGTCCCTCTTGATTGCGGGGCATAAAGCTCCACTTTAGGCCAGTCGGAAAGCCCGCACCTCCCCTGCCTCTAAGGCCTGATGTTTTTAGTTCGTCGAGGATTTTTCCATGAGAAAGTTCACCCTTGATAATTTTGCGCCATACCTTGTAGCCGCCAGATGCTTCATAAGTCTCTAGGCTAGATGGATTGTCTTTATTTATATTTTTAAAACAAACCTTGTTCATTTCAAACTATCCAA
>CAJWNF010000146.1 GCA_913044155.1 uncultured Gammaproteobacteria bacterium | reverse complement strand
ATCCATGGACAGACGTTTTACTCACTACCATCAAGATTTCTTGAAGAGATACCTAGGAAATACCTAAATTATATAAAAAATCCTAACACTATTAGCTCTCATAACTCTGGCATGAAGTATCAACAAAATTATGCATCCATAACCAAAAAAAATAAATCTGGATATTCTGTTGGTCAGGTTGTAAAGCATGCCAAATTTGGCCTTGGAACGATCGTAAATTATGAGGGCACTGGCGACTCAATGCGACTACAAATTAAATTCAAGAAAGCAGGCGTGAAGTGGTTGATTAGTTCCTACGCAAAATTAAAGGTTATTTAATTTGTTTCATAATATATTCAGTTAAAAGAGGAACAGGTCGACCTGTTGCACCTTTTTTTGAACCACCAATCCAAGCTGTACCTGCAATATCAATATGAGCCCATCGATAATCTTTGGTAAATCGGGCAAGAAAACAAGCGGCTGTTACAGTGCCGGCTTCCCGCCCACCAATATTCGCCATATCTGCGAAATTAGACTTAAGTAACTCATCATACTCATCATCCAAAGGCAATTGCCAGACCGTATCCATCGCATCACTACCAGCCTCTTTCAGGTCATCAGCTAAAGATTGGTCGTTTGCCATTAATCCTGAGTGATGTTTGCCTAATGCAATAATCACCGCTCCGGTCAGGGTGGCAATATCGATAACAACTTTTGGATCGAACTTTTCACAATATGTCAATGCATCGCACAAGATGAGCCTTCCCTCGGCATCAGTATTTAGTATTTCAATGGTTTGTCCTGACATACTTTTAACTACATCCCCAGGCTTCGAAGCGTTATGAGCAGGCATATTTTCAACCGTAGGCACTACAACTGTTAGATTGACAGGCAGCTTCATCTCAGCAACCGCACGCATAACTCCTAATACTGAAGCAGCACCGCACATATCAAATTTCATTTCATCCATCTTTGCCCCAGGCTTTAAAGATATTCCACCTGAATCAAATGTAACTCCTTTGCCCACTAGCACTATTGGTTTTTCATCCCCTGCACTGTTATAACTGATACTAATTAATTTGCCTGGCTCGTTAGAGCCCTTAGAAACTGAAAGCAATGAATTCATACCCATCGATTGCATATCAGATTCTTCCAATATTTCATATTTGAGATGATAACTTTGTGCTAGCGATTTCGCTGTTTCAGCTAAATGACTTGGTGTACAAATATTGGAAGGCAAATCCCCTAGACTTCGAGTCAATGCCATACCGTTGGCAATCGCAACACCTTTGAGGACATTGCTAGAATCACTATTTTCTGAATAAATACTTACAGCCTCAAGGGTGTTCTTTTCAGTAGAATCATCCGAGTTCACTTTATCGATTTGATAAATTGCATTTTGTAAAACTCGAGCCGTTGTTAGATGAACCCAAGATTCGTCACGATTCTCTATATCAATGCCTGGAAAAACTACATTCTTAGCTTTAGCACTCGCCAATGCCGAATAAATCGCTTTCAAACTCTTGAGGTAGCTTTTGTCAGTTACTGGCGATTCTCCAATGCCAACCGCTAAGACTCTTTTTGTTTTATAGCCATCTACCCTGTTTAGAATTAAGGTCTCGCCAACTTTTGCATCGAACTGATTTATCTCTAGCAACTGCTGAAGGTCAGCATTTTGATGTGCAAGGCCTTCAACAATAAAGGCTACAGCGAAGTCGCCATCAAAATGTTCAACTGTTTGGTGTGTAACTAAGAATTCCATTATTTTTCTCGAAAATTATAATCACGGTATTCTACCAAAAAACGGTAAAATTTATCTCTTTAATCATACTTTTCGTTATGTATAGAGTCCTTTTTCTGTTTTTCATTATGCTTTCAAATATTTCGCATGCAAATAAATCTGATGTGATAGAGCAGCTACTACCTTACTTCCCCAAAATCTCTGCAGAGCAAATATACGAATCTCGATTGGACGGATTTTACGAGGTTGTTATAAGCGACCCTAGACTAGATGTTCTATTCATATCTTATGACGGTCTTTATGTTATTCAGGGTGATGTAATTAACTTAAAAACTAAATCAAACCTTACCTTAAACAAGGTTAACTCTTTAAGGAAAAAAATCATTGATACCATCGCGGAAAAAGACAAGATAGTTTTCAAGGCAAATAATGAGAGATATGTCGTTCACGTATTCACCGATGTTGATTGCCCTTATTGCGCAAGATTGCATGCCGACATGTCTATGCTGAATGCATTAGGCATTACCGTTAAATATCTTGCCTCTCCACTTGAACAGCTTCATCCACAAGCCCAAAGCTCAATGGAAAAAATATGGTGCGCAGAAGACAGAAATCAGGCCATACATAACTACAAAACACAACGCATTCTCCCAAAAAGTGTTGAGTGCGAGAATCCAGTAGCTCAGCAATTAGCCATCGCAAAACAATTAGGAGTTAACGGTACACCGTCAATCTTTTTTGAAGATGGCACCAA
>CAJWNF010000145.1 GCA_913044155.1 uncultured Gammaproteobacteria bacterium | reverse complement strand
AATTCAATCATTACTGTCTTTGAATAATCACAAACAATTCTTCAATAAATGCGGTGTATTTATTTCCAATCTCTTCTACTTGTGAAACCAATCTATTGTATGCAATAGTTGCCGGAATTGCTGCAAAAAGACCGAACGCAGTTGCAATAAGCGCCTCTGCAATTCCCGGTGCGACTATAGCGATTGTGGCTTGCTTAACAGAAGCCAGACCAATGAATGAGTGCATTATTCCCCATACCGTACCAAACAGGCCGATATAGGGGCTAGACGAGGCAATCATTGCGAGAACAGAAAGACTTGAATCGAGACGATCAATTTCATTACTTGCTGTTGTATTCATTGCACGATAGGCTCTCTCTGAATTCATAATCAGGGACTGGTTTGATGTAGACTTGGTATGAGTAAATTCTTGGTAACCTGAGCCAAAAATATCCTCCATCGCAGTTCTGTCTGATACAAGAGGCGGGAGATCTTTATATATTCTAGAGAGTACAACTTCACCCTCAAAGCGTTGATGAAAATTATTAATATCGCTTGTTGCGTCAATCAATACTTTTTTCTTAGACATAATAACCGTCCAAGAATAGATAGACATCATCACTAACACAATCATTACTATTTGTACAACGATGCCTGCACTAAATATTAAACTGATGATTGATAAACTATTTTCTTCCATTTAGTTTCTCCAGGATAGCCGGTGGAAGACCACAAGGCTTAAAATTATCATTAAGGACAGAAACCACCTTAACTTTGGCATTAAATAATACCGTATTTTTTTCTATATTCATTATTTTCTGAGAAAAAACTAAGCTTGCATGGCTTATAGAAAAAATTTTAGTTTGCACTTCAATTAAGTCATTGAATAAAGCTGGCGATAAATAATTTGCTTCAATTGAACGCACTATAAATAAAACATTATCTTGGGCAATTAGTTCATCTTGATCGAAACCCAGGTCACGCAAAAATTCAGTACGACCACGCTCAATATATTTTAAATAATTGGCGTAGTAAACTACACCTCCAGCATCAGTATCTTCGTAATAAACTCTGACATCTATCTTGTTCATTTCCCATATAGATCTTGAGTCTTGTTATGCCGCACAACTCCTAAGTGAGAAAAGGCCAGATCCGTCGCGACACGTCCTCTAGATGTACGCATAATAAATCCCTGCTGAAGGAGAAAAGGCTCAACCATATCTTCTAAAGTTAAACGTTCCTCGCCAAGAGCAGTTGATAATGTATCAAGCCCAACTGGACCAGCAGAAAACTTATTGATGATTAGACTTAAATAGTCTCTATCAAGTTGTTCAAGGCCTGCACTGTCAACCTTTAAAGCATTCAGCGCTTCTTGAGCAGTTTTTTCATCAATAATGCTATTGCCTTTAACTTCAGCAAAGTCTCTAACACGACGAAGAAGTCTATTGGCAATCCTCGGTGTCCCTCTCGAGCGTTTAGCAATTTCCTTTGCCCCTTTTTTTTCTATTTGTATATCAAGAATAGAGGCTGATCGTTCAATAATTTTTTGCAAATCTTTGCACTGATAAAAAGCCAGTCTCTGAACTATACCAAACCTGTCCCTCAGAGGAGAAGTTAACATGCCAGCACGTGTCGTTGCGCCAATCAAGGTAAAAGGTGGCAAATCCAATTGTACAGAGTGTGCCGCAACTCCTTCGCCAATGAGTATATCTAACTTAAAATCTTCCAAGGCAGGATAAAGTATTTCCTCTACAACAGGGTTGAGCCTATGAATCTCATCAATAAAGAGAATGTCATAAGGCTCAAGTTTTGTAAGAATAGCAGCAAGGTCGCCAGAACGCTCCAGCACAGGGCCAGCTGTTTGTCTTAAACCTGCATTCATTTGTTTCGCAATAACATTTGCGAGTGTAGTTTTGCCTAGTCCGGGTGGCCCATAAATCAGGCAATGGTCCAGCACATCTTTACGTGACTTTGCGGCATCAATGAATAACGACATCTGTAGTTTGACATCGTCTTGACCTATATATTCATCAAAAGAGGTTGGCCTGACTGAAGAAATTTTCAAATCCTCACTACTTTGATCTTCGCCACCGATTAGGCGATCTTCTTCAATCATAAAAAGAACTGTTGTTTATGTGATGCACTTTATTTTAGACCAATAGCAAGAGTATTAAATATAGATTGTATGTTTTTATCTGAATGTCAGCAAGAAATAAAATATAACATGATACAAATAAAATATATTATTTTTTATTGGAATAAACCAGTCAATCTCATGATTTTTACGATTTAATCGTAAATGAGTGTTGCAACTATTTTTCTGGTGCCAGCATGTATGCGATGCTCTCCCAAAATAATCCCTTGCCAAGTCCCAAAGTTTGGACGACCAGAAGTAATTGGAATTGAAATACCAGCTCCAAGAATTGATGCTTTAGCATGTGAAGGCATATCATCAGGGCCTTCAGCGGTATGGGTATAGTAAACTTTATTGTTGCA
>CAJWNF010000144.1 GCA_913044155.1 uncultured Gammaproteobacteria bacterium | reverse complement strand
AGATTAAACTGGACTAGTAGAATTCATTTATTGGAACCAAATATATCATCTCATCAGTAATCAATTAAGTATGATTTTCTTAATTAGTTAGGATATACTTAAATTAAGTCTGGTTCATTTAACCTTGTATGTAGGTTGATTTGTCTGGTTTTTGAACTTGACTGGGCATTGTTTTATAATACAAACTAACAAAAGAAATGGTAGATTATTCTCCCAGTGAAATAAATTTTTCGTTTAATTTATGACAGATAAAGAACCTTTAGTACAATTTGAAAACGTACAAAAAAGCTATGACGGCGAAATCCTTGTTGTCAAAGATTTTAGTTTAGATGTTGAGCAAGGTGAATTTGTAACAATGCTTGGACCGTCAGGTTCCGGAAAAACCACTTGTCTAATGATGCTGGCAGGTTTTGAGCCCGCAACTAACGGCAACATTTACTTGAAAGGCAAACCCATTAATAACGTACCGCCACACAAACGCGGCATCGGAATGGTATTTCAAAACTATGCTCTGTTCCCTCACATGACCGTTGCGGAGAATTTAGCTTTCCCTCTTGAGGTTCGCAAAATTGCCAAATCTGAGAGAGAGGAAAAAGTTAAAAAGATACTAGACATGGTCCAACTAGGAGATTTTGGTAATAGACGTCCCATGCAATTATCTGGAGGTCAACAGCAAAGAGTCGCAGTTGCGCGTTCACTTGTCTTTGATCCTGACCTGGTTCTGATGGATGAACCTTTAGGCGCACTTGATAAAAACCTGCGTGAACAGATGCAGTATGAAATCAAACACCTCCACGAAAATCTTGGACTGACAGTGATCTATGTCACACATGATCAAACTGAAGCGCTTACCATGTCTAACCGTATTGCTGTTTTTGATGATGGCGTTGTCCAACAATGTTCTACACCAGAACTCCTTTATGAAAGACCTGAGAATGCCTTTGTAGCCAACTTTATTGGTGAAAATAACCGTTTAATGGGCTCCGTAGAAGCAATCAATGGTGACCAAGTAACCGTTAAAACAGATTCTGGCGATATCGTAGTAGCAAGTAAAGTCAATGTCAACAGTGTTGGCGAACGCGCCACATTGTCACTCCGCCCAGAACGTATTTTTGTTTCACCCGCAGAGGGAAGAACACCAAACATTTATTCAGCCAAGGTAGAAGAATTAATCTACCATGGCGACCATATTCGCACACGCTTTAATGTGTGTGGACACGACGATTTTATCGTCAAAATTCCAAATTCAATCGATAACGTAAGCCTCAAAGAAGGCAAAGAAGTTAATATTGGTTGGATGTCGGAAGATTGTCTGGCTCTTGATGGATAGAGCTCTGGCATTTTTTTATAAAGGAGAAAAATATGAAAAAAGTAATATCTAAAACTCTGATTGCAGGTGCTATTTCAACAGCGATGTTGGCTGGCGCAGCGCAAGCAGCTGTAACTTTGGTTTCTTGGGGTGGTGGCTACTCGGCGTCACAACAAAAAGCCTATATTGATACCTATTCCTCTGGTGAGGTAAATATGATTAGTTACAATGGTGGTTTAGGTGAGGTTCGTGCTCAAGTTGAGTCAGGTAATGTTCAATGGGATATCGTCGACGTTCTTCCATCTCAAGCTCGTACAGGTTGTGATGAAGGTCTATTTGAAGAACTAGATCGTAGTTTATTCCTTCCTGCACCCGATGGCACACCGATGGATGAGGATCTCTTGGTTGATGTACCAAATGATTGTGTAGTTCCGCAAATTTGGTGGTCATATGTTCCTTTCCATCATGCTGACACGTTCAAGGGTGAGCAACCATCTACTATACAAGACTTCTTTGATGTAGAAAAGTTCCCAGGAAAGCGTGGCATTCACACTTGGGCTAGCGCTATAACTGAGATGGCATTGTATGCTGACGGTGTTGCTATTGCCGATATTTATGACGTTCTAAGCACTCAAGCAGGACAAGATCGTGCCTTTGATAAACTTGATACAATCAAAGACCACGTAGTTTTTTGGTCTGCAGGTGCGAAACCACTAGATCTAATTAATTCTGGTGAGGTTTCTATGTCACTAGCCTATAACGGACGTATCGGTGGTGCTGTTCTAAATGACGGTGCTGACTATGTTACTGTCTGGGACGGACAAGTTCTTGAAGAGGAATGGTTAGTTCTTATGAACGGAGCTCCAAACAGAGCTGCAGCAATTCACTTCTTAATCCATGCTTCTGCCACTGAGCAACAAGCAGGTCAAGCTCATTGGATCAACTATGGTCCTATGCGTCCATCTGCTCTTCCACTTATGGAAGCAAACGAGCCGTGGTTCAATACAGGTGTAAATATCATGGAGCATATGCCTAATACGGATGAGCATATGAAAGGTGGTATCCTTGCGGATCCAGACTGGTGGGCAGATAATGGTCAAGCGGTAAATGACCGTTATGCAGCTTGGATGGCCCAATAAACGAGTTTAATTAGTTTTATACTCGATTAATAAAACAGGTCGGTATAAATACC
>CAJWNF010000143.1 GCA_913044155.1 uncultured Gammaproteobacteria bacterium | reverse complement strand
TTTGGGTTGAGAAAACAGTATTCGTGCTACGGCCGAATTGCTGCCAATGTTTTTCCAAAGTGTCAGGGTTATTGTCTAGCACCCAAACATCGGCCCCCATTCCAACAGCCATATGCGCAGAATGAGCTCCTACAACTCCGCCACCTAAAATAACGACTTTCAATGGATCGACCCCCGGAACACCGCCAAGTAGCGCTCCCATACCGCCATTGGGATGCTCTAGGAAGTGCGCACCAGCTTGGACCGCCATTCGTCCGGCCACTTTAGACATTGGGGCCAACAGGGGCAAGCCACCGCGAGGAGAGGTAACCGTTTCATAAGCAATGCATATTGCGCCACTTTCAACCAAGCCTTTTGTTTGCCCTGGGTCGGGAGCGAGATGAAGGTAGGTATAAAGAATCTGTCCTTCTCTAAGCATGGCAATTTCACTAGCTTGAGGCTCTTTGACCTTGACTATCATTTCAGCGGCTTCGAAGATTCCTGCGGCTGTGGAAATGATCTCAGCGCCACAGGTAGTATATTCATCATCGCTTGCGCCGATGCCTGCACCGGCATTTGTCTGAACCAATACTCTATGGCCATTGTTAACACACTCTTTGACACTTCTTGGTGTCAGGCCGACCCTGTATTCATGGTTCTTGATTTCTTTTGGGACTCCAATTATCATGTTAAGTACTCCCTTAATCTATAATTAAAAACTATACAATTTCATCGATAGCTGTATCAACTGCATCAATAATAATATCGACTTCATTTTTATTACATATAAAGGCTGGACTAAACATTAGCACATTATTATTGAATTCAAAACATCTATTAGTTCTTCCAATCATTACTTTATTTTTTAAGCAATGACCAACAATTGCCATCGGGATTTTTTCATCAACTGGCTCTTTAGTTTGTCTATCTTTAACAAGCTCTAAGCCACAAAACAGTCCCTTTCCACGAACCTCGCCGATAATTTGGTGTTTTTCTTCAAGTTCATGTAATTTGCCTTTTAGATAATCACCAACAGTATTGACGTTTTCAAGCAGATTTTCCTTTTGTATTATATTTAAAGTTGCTAGGGCAGCAGCAGGACCTGCGGTACATCCACCGAATGTAGATATGTCTCTGAAATAACTGTCAGGGTTAGCTGGTTCTTCCTTAAACGCTTTAAAAACCTCTTCAGTGGTAACTGTCACTGATATCGCAGCATAACCGGCCGCTAAGCCTTTGGCTGTGGTTACAATGTCGGGCTGCACATCATAATTTTGATAACCGAACCATTGTCCTGTTCTTCCAAGCCCGCAAACTACTTCGTCAATATGAAGCAAGACATCATATTTCCTGCAGATAGATTCAATGATTGGGAAATATTCTGGTACTGGAGGTATAACTCCACCTCCAGCCGTTATAGATTCAAGAACCACTGAACCGACAGTATCAGGATTTTCTTTTTTTATAATATCCTCTAGAGCATGTGCACATTCGATATTACATTCACCGTACTTTTTGCCAAATGGGCAACGATAGCAACAACAATTCGGCATTTCGATAAATCCAGGCGCAAATGGACCATATTGTTTTGTCCTTTGAATTTGTCCAGAAGAGCTCATAGCGCCAATGGTAGTGCCATGATAATCACGGTCACGATAAATAATTTTATGTTTTTTCCCATTGTTACGGAAATGAGCAAGTTGACGTACTATTTTGTAGCCTTTTTCATTCGCTTCAGACCCTGAATTTGAATAATAAACACGATCAAAACCAGGCATAATTGAAGTCAATTCTTGTGCATATTGTGCAGCCGGCTCATTACCAAGAACACCAGCAAAGTAAGGAATTTTTGATAACTGATTACTGACAGCATCTACCATGTCATCTCTTCCAAATCCAAGATTAACTGTCCATACTCCACCAGAGGTTGCATCAATATATTCATCACCCTTGGCATCAGTGACATACATTCCTTTTCCTTTTGAAAGTACAAGAGGATCACTAGATTCGAAAACTTTATGTTGTGTCAAATGATGCCAAACATGGTCTTTATCATTTTGTATAATTATGTTCTCAGACATAACGCCCTCGCGATTTAGTGTTATTAACAAGAATTGTAGGATATAACTGAGTTTGTTAAACTGATTTTATAGAACCAGTAAACTGAAAATTAATATGCCAGAATTATGAATAATATGTGGAATCAGTTTTTTGCATTGAGGCATGATAAACCTCGAACACTTCAACTGCAGATTCGTCAGCAACTGATTAATGCAATCACTGAAGGCTTAATTCGACCGAATGACTCACTACCGTCATCAAGAATTCTTGCAAAAGATTTAAATGTGGCAAGAAATACTATTATTGCTGCCTATAAAGAACTAGAGTTTGATGGCTATATTACTGCTAAAGAAAGGCAAGGTTATTTTGTTAATAAAAAGCTATATGCCAACTATTCAAAAACCAATAAAAATGACTTTTCAGACTCAAATTCACCGGAATGGATTGACCGATTAATAACGA
>CAJWNF010000142.1 GCA_913044155.1 uncultured Gammaproteobacteria bacterium | reverse complement strand
GATGTTGAATTAGCCTCCATTCCTTGCGCTTATTCAACAGCAGAAAATCTCTTAGAGCGTTCAAACGTGAGCAAAGGTGAAACTGTATTGATTACGGGTTCGTCTGGAGGCGTTGGCTCTGCCGCTATCCAATTAGCCAAGAGACGAGGCGCAAAGGTCATAGGTATTGCGGGTAAGGACAAAATAGCTGGCGTTGAAGCTATAGGTGCTGATATCGTGATTAGGAGAGAAGAAAGTCTAGGCAGAGTTTTGGGTAGTGAATGTGTTGACGTTGTGATTGACCTTGTGGCTGGAAGTCAATGGGGAGAGTTGCTTGATGTCCTTAAGAAAGGTGCTAGGTACGCTGCCGCAGGCGCCATTGCTGGGCCAATTGTGGAGTTAGACGTTAGAACGCTCTACCTAAAAGATTTAACTTTGATGGGTTGCACCTTCCAGGACAGCAGGGTTTTTGAAAATCTCATTGGTTATATTGAAAGAAATGAGATCAAGCCATTGGTAGCGAAGGTCTATCCGCTTGAAGAAATTGTTCAGGCCCAAAAGGATTTTTTAAATAAAAAATATATCGGCAAATTGGTTCTCGTTCCCAATCAAAAATAATCTATGCAATTAAATCTGTTTATTGACGCCTCTTAGAAAAACCAAAAGCAAGCATCCACTTGTTGTAGAAGAGGAGTGCGAGCTGCCAGGTTCAAATGTGACAAAATCTCCCTTCTTGAAAACTGTATTGTCTGAGTCAATTAGTTCACCTTCTAAAACTATAAACTCTTCAAAACCGCCATGTTCGTGAGGAATAGATTGTGCCCCAGGCTCCAACTTTAATATATAGCTACCAAAACCTTTTTCATTATCAAAACTGACCTCATACCAACTCATTTTATCTATGACTTTGCCGTATTTATCAAAGGGCTTCAGCTCTACATCAAAAGGGTTAGTTATCTTTCTTTTTCCCATCATTTAATTTTAAATTATTTCGCAAAAAATATCATTAATAATTAATACAAAAATCTCGCTAAGTGTATTATTATTGCTAATAAATCATTGAAATATAGTGAGAAAAGCGTACAATTTCAGCCTTTTTAAGCTGCTCATACAATATGTCAAATTTAACTAACAACTTTATCGCCGGTAATTGGGTTGAAGGCGGTTCTTCTATAGCCAATATCAACCCCTCTGATACAAACGATACTATCGGTCAATATGCACAGGCAAGCATTTCACAACTAGAGGATGCACTGAATGCCTCAAAGGTTGCACAACAACAATGGGCGATGACCGGTTTAGAGCAACGACAAGCAATATTGATGAGCATTGGCGAGGAGATGATGGCTCGCAGTGCGGAGCTGGGCGAACTGTTATCTCGCGAAGAGGGTAAGCCTCTGGCTGAAGGGAAAGGTGAGGTATATAGGGCAGGACAATTTTTTACCTATTATGCGGCCGAGGTCTTGCGTCAAAGTGGCGACACGGCAGACTCAGTAAGGGCGGGTATTGAGGTGGATGTTCGTCGCGAAGCTATGGGCACTGTGGCAATTATATCGCCTTGGAATTTTCCCACAGCAACGGCGAGTTGGAAGATTGCACCCGCACTTGCATTTGGAAATGCTGTTGTTTGGAAGCCCGCAAACATGACACCTGCGAGTGCTGTAGCTTTGAGCGAGATTATTTCCAGACAAGACATGCCAGAAGGTTTATTTAATTTAGTTATGGGTTCTGGCTCCTCCATTGGCCAAAAACTAGCAGAAAGCCCACAAGTGGATGCCATTAGTTTTACAGGGTCATACGATGTGGGTCGCCAGATCGCCGCCGCCGCGGCAAAAAATTTGACCAAATTCCAATTAGAACTAGGCTCAAAAAATCCTTTGGTGGTAATGGACGATGCTGATATAGATGTTGCTGTTGCAGCTGCTACAGCTGGAGCGTATGGCAGTACTGGTCAAAAATGTACTGCTTCATCGAGATTGGTTGTGCATGAGAAAATTCATGATGAATTCGTTGATCGTATGAAAAAATCAACATCAGCTCTTAAGGTTGGGCATGCGCTAGAAGATGGGACACAAATTGGACCTGCCGTTAGTGAACAACAGCTCAAATCAAATCTTGATTATATGAATTTGGCGCGCAAAGAAGGTTGTGAGGTTATTTGTGGTGGTGATGCTCTTGAACTCACAACTCCTGGATACTATATGCAGCCAGCCTTATTAACTGGCGGTGACAATGCAATGAAACTAAATCGCGAAGAGTTATTTGCGCCAATCGCTTGTGTGATTAAAGTTGCAGACTATGACGAGGCTCTCAAGGTAGCCAATGACACTGACTTCGGTTTGGTATCAGGAATTATCACACGTTCACTTGCAAGGGCGAGTCATTTTCGCAGAAACGCCGAGGCTGGTTGTGTGATGGTAAACCTTCCTACTGCTGGAACCGACTACCATGTGCCATTTGGTGGTAGAAAGAATTCCAGTTTTGGTCCAAGAGAGCAGGGACAGTATGCAAAAGAGCTCTATACCCAGGTTAAAACATCTT
>CAJWNF010000141.1 GCA_913044155.1 uncultured Gammaproteobacteria bacterium | reverse complement strand
GCTAATGCGTCTTGAATTGTCATAATTATGTCACTCTATGGTCTCGTATGTCCGTCACCTAGGACGATATATTTTTGTGAAGTTAGGCCTTCAAGCCCAACCGGGCCACGAACATGAAATTTATCGGTACTAATACCAATTTCTGCGCCCAGTCCGTACTCAAATCCATCGGCAAAGGCTGTAGATGCATTCACCATCACCGAAGACGAATCGACCTCTGCCATGAACTTTTTTGCTCGAGCTTTGTTTTCTGTAACGATAGCATCGGTATGCGATGAACCGTATTTCTCGATATGAGAGATAGCTTCATCCAATGAATTTACAATCCGCACTGAAAGGATCGGCGCGAGATATTCCTCGCTCCAGTCATCCTCTGTTGCAGCGATTATCTTGTCTGAGCGTTTCTGAGATTCTTGACAGCCACGCAATTCAACTCCTTTATCAACATATAATCCAATCAATTGATCGAGTGTGTCTGATTTCAAGTCCTTATGTACCAGCAATGTCTCAGTAGCATTGCAGACTCCGTAACGACGGGTTTTGCCGTTAAAGGCTATATCTATGGCTTTTTGCGAGTCGGCCTCTTTATCAAGATAGGTATGGCAAACTCCATGCAGATGCTTAATGACAGGCATCTTGGCATGATTACTGATATTTTCGATTAAACCTTTGCCGCCCCTTGGAATAATGGCATCAATATAGTCGCTAGCCTGTACAAGTTTGGTTACCGCTTCACGATCAGTGGTATCTATTATCTGGACTGCATTTGCATCTAGGCCAGCATCACTCAAAGCCCCCTTAATGCATTTATACAAGGCTAGATTTGAGTGTATAGCTTCCGAACCGCCACGTAGAATTACTGCATTGCCAGATTTTAAGCAAAGCGCAGCCGCATCAATGGTGACATTCGGCCGAGATTCATAGATGATACCAATGACACCAATTGAAACCCTCATTTTGCAGATCTGAATACCGCTAGGGCGATCTTTAAGCTCGGTTGTTTCACCAATCGGATCAGGGAGAGTGATAATTTGTTCTAAGCTTTCAATAATGCCACTTATCCTTTCAGGGTTAAGCATTAAACGGTCCAAAAGTGCATCATCAAGACCGCTACTCTTACCAGCCGTTAAATCCTTATTATTGGCAACAAGTATAGAGTCTTGGTTTTTTTGTAGATTAGCGATAATATTACGTAAAACGGAATTTTTCGTATCAGTATCTACAGTACGTAAGGAGCGTGAGGCTTTTTTGGCCTTTTGTCCTAGGTTTGTTATCAGTTCAGCTATTGAGTCCATTGCGTTTTCCTGACAAAGTGATAAATACACCTTGCAATTCGTCATAAACGTTAAGATTATCCATACCTTTGAGTGAGCGGTCAATACGTCCAAGAGTCAACAGTATCTTCTGGAGTCCTTGATAGGAGTGTTGTTTTAGAGCGTTTGTAATCAATGGCTTCCTCTTTTGCCAAACGCGATGTTTTGCAAGTACTTTGTCAATTGCTTCATTATGTTGGAGTTCAATTGACATCGCAGTGAGTGCTTTAATTTCGCGGTAGAGCGAGGAAATGATAATGATTGGCGGTGTCAACTCATCAGTTAGAGAGGCAAATATTTTGGTTACTTTTTCCGCGTCACCTTTTAGTGCAGCATCAATCAATCCAAAAACTGAGTAGTGCGACTGTTGATCTATTTGACTGAGAAAATCTTTGCTATCGATATAGCCATCTGGATAGGCGATCTTTAGTTTTTGAATTTCCTGCATAGTGGCCAGAAGGTTGCCTTCAGTGCAGTATGCAATCGCATTAGCGACATCTTTATCAGCCTTCAAGCCTAGCTCATTCATATGGTTTATGATCCAGCCAACGAGCTGTTCGCTTTGAACCTCCCAGTGCTGAATAATTGTGCCATTCTGGTCGAGCGCCTTAAACCATTTGCTTTTTTGCTGGGCCATATCTAATTTACCAGCAGAAACAATAAGGAGGACATCATCGGGCAAACTGGCAGCTAGCAAAGTAATTGCTTTTGAACCCTTAACTCCAACCTTTCCAGTAGTTAAGCGCAGCTCAACTATTCTTTTTTCAGCGAAAAGGGATGGGCTCGAAATATTGGCAATGATTTCATCCCAAGAGGAATGACCATCAACGTCATATCTGACTCTCTCACCAAAACCTGACGCCACTGCCGAGTCCTTAATTGCCTGCAAACTCTTCTCGACTAGAAGAATTTCTGCTCCAAAAACCAAATATATCGATTTCAAACCTTTTGAGAGTTGATCATTAAGCTGTTCCGGCTTTATTTTCATGAGTTATAAGTAGAAGCTATAGTTGACAGCAAGAGCTTGATAAATAAGACAGTTAAGTTAGTGGCAATCATTATGTCATACTTGCAAAATAAATTGGCGTCAAACCTTGAAATAATGGCATCAATCCCTATATATCTAGTCAATAGGGTATATTTACCGTTCTATATTTAGGATAAATTCTGTTATGTATAAGAATATTTTACTATGGTTGGTTTTGGGTAGTGT
>CAJWNF010000140.1 GCA_913044155.1 uncultured Gammaproteobacteria bacterium | reverse complement strand
GCCTCATTAGATCGATAACCACTTCTACAAATCAATATAATCTCAGTTTCATAAATGTCCTCGTAACTTTCTAGCTTTTTTCTCACTGCTTCTGAAAACTTCTCCGGCTTGGGCTCCCAGTATGGCTCATCCGTCCATGGAATGAGAACGGAGTTCTCTGGATAACCAACGAACTTGTATTCAGCCTCACTACGAACATCAACAAACAATGCTTGAGGATTTTCTTTAAGCCTCTGTAGGGCATGTTTTGGCAATAAATTACGTCTATATGTCATTATTTATCCGAAATTAATAAGTTAAAACAAACCATAATACTATAACAAAATATGCCTTAGTCTTGACAATAAAATCAATTTGTTTTTACAAATAAGGCTATCGACTCGACATGAGCGGTTTGTGGGAACATATCCATTACACCAGCCTGTTCCAGGGTATAGCCTAGTTCAACTAATTTTGCTGTATCTCTGGCAAGGGTTGCAGGATTGCACGAAACATAAACAATCCTTTTGACTCCCATTTCAGGCATCAGTTCTACAATTTCAATTGCGCCGCTCCTAGCTGGATCGATTAACGCTTTGTTATATCTCTTATTCCTAAACCATTCAAAACCACTCACATCTTCAAACAGATCAGCCTTATAGAATGATGCATTCACTAACCCATTCCTTTGCGCATTTTCTTTAGCTCTATCTATAAGCCCTTTGTCGCCCTCAATGCCTGTAACACTTTTTGCATAACGAGCAATTGGTAGAGAGAAATTACCAAGACCGCAAAACAGATCTATTACTTTGTCATTTTTATCCAATTCCAGTAACCCAAGAGCCAGACTGATCATTTTTTGATTAAGCTCAAAGTTGACCTGGGTAAAATCGGTCGCCATGAAGGCCATTTCAATATCATGCTCGGGCAACGAGTAAATCAATTCAGTCGAATCAAAAAGAGGTTTGACAGTATCTAATCCTCCGCTTTGACTATACCAAGTAATCTCTAGCAACTTGGCATAATCTTTAAGGATAACTTTATCTGTCTCCTGTAATGGTTGGAGATGCCTTAATATAAGAATGGTGGCATTCTCCGCAATAGCAACCTCAATCTGAGGTATTTCCGCCTTAATACTCAATTTTCCGATACACTCTGATAATTTATTGAGCTTATCGCCCAAAGACGGATGCAAAACTTCGCAACGGTCCATTAGTGTAATGAAAGAGGATTTTCTCTCTCGAAAGCCAACCAATACGCGATCTTTCTTTTGCACGTATCTGACTCCTAACCTGGCCTTTCTTCTATAACCCCAACTATCAACCTGTAGAGGCTTAAGCCATAACTTTGGACTAACTTTGGATTGACCTAAAAAAGCACTCTGCAACCATTCCTGTTTCGCCTTTATTTGATTATTGTCACTCAAGTGCTGAAAAGAGCAGCCACCACAAATCCCATAAACATCACACTTGGGGTTAATTCTTTCGGGAGAAGGCTTAAGAATCTCTACAACATCAGCCTCTTCATACTTTGACCTTGATAATGTACGCACGGCAGTAACGCTTTCTCCTGGTAATGCGCCACGGGTAAAAATAATTTTTTCACCATGGTGGGCAATACCTCTGCCTTCATGAGATAGCCCTTCTATTTTTAATTGGTAAAGTTTATCTTTAGTTTTTCTTCTAGCCATCCAGCAATTCAACCCAGTGCTTTACGGGTATTGAGCTTCCTTGTTGGAGATGCATCAAGCAACCAATGTTGCTCGTAACTATGATTTTTGGGTTTCTTGCTGTAAGGTTAGTTATTTTATTGACCTTAAGTTGTTTCGATAACTTTGGCTGGAAGATCGAATAGGTGCCAGCGGAACCGCAACAAATATGTGAATCCTTTATTGCTTCTTTTTCGTAGCCTAGTCGCTCTAGAATTGACTCAACCAGACCGCCTAAGTTTTGACCGTGCTGGAGCGTACAAGGTTCATGATAAGAAATATTTGACTCCGAAAGCTTAAATTTTGTCAAATCTTGTGTTGACAAATACTCAGCAATATCTTGGGTATGCTGTGAAATATATCTTGCCTTTTCATAATAGGGATCTTCAGGCTCGAAAAGTTCGGGGTAATCTTTTACCATAACGCCGCAACCGCTCGCACTTGAGATAATAACCTTAGCCTCAGAATTGAGCTGTGAATACCACGAATCAATGTTTCGTTTAACTTTCTTTAAAGCAGCAGCTGGAGCGGCAAGATGCTGGTCAAGTGCGCCACAACACTCTCCTGGAGAGTCTTCAATAACTTCAACGCCAAGCCTTGCTAAGATGTTCTTAATACTGTGGTTAATATTGGGCGCTAACATTGGTTGAACGCAACCTCCAAGCAACAAAACCTTTGAATCTATTTGCTCTGGTTTAATTGCTTCGCTAGATATACCAGAGTGTCTCACAAAAATGCCAAGCGCTTTAAAGATTAGTGGTGTTGAGAGAAACTTGCGAACAAAAAAACGATAAATTGATTGCCACTTGGGTCTTTTTTCCTCCATAAAATTGCGACCAAT
>CAJWNF010000139.1 GCA_913044155.1 uncultured Gammaproteobacteria bacterium | reverse complement strand
GATATTTGTGTTCTGATTCTTGCCTTACCTTTTGGTACGACAGGAAAGAAGAAGCCGATAGCATAGATGCCATGTTCTAATAATTCTCTTGACATCTTCTGTGCTAGTTTTGCATCTCCTAGCATTACTGGCACAATAGGATGGTCACCATCATCAACATCAAATCCAGCATCCTGCATCCCTTTACGAAAGTAATGCGTGTTTTCTTCTAGCCTATCCCTAAGTTTAGTTGAAGATGAGAGTATGTCTAGAACTTTAAGTGAAGCAGCACAGATGGAGGGAGTGACAGTATTTGAGAATAGATAGGGACGTGAGCGCTGTCTTAGCATATCAATAATTTCTTTACGACCAGACGTGTATCCGCCAGATCCACCGCCAAGCGCCTTGCCGAATGTGCCGGTAATAATATCAACACGATCCATGACACCACAATACTCATGGACTCCGCGCCCATTTTTGCCCATAAATCCAACTGCATGGCAGTCGTCATGATGAACCAAGGCATCGTACTTGTCTGCTAAGTCACATACCTTATCAAGCTGCGCAACAGTTCCATCCATTGAAAAAACGCCATCAGTTGTAATAAGGATGCGTCTAGCACCACCCTTTTTAGCCTCGATTAGTTTAGCTTCAAGATCTAGCATATCGTTATTTTTGTAGCGAAATCTTGCCGCTTTACAAAGACGCACACCGTCAATGATAGAGGCGTGGTTAAGTTCGTCGGATATGACCGCGTCTTCTTGGGTTAATATTGTCTCAAAAAGTCCAGCGTTGGCATCAAAGCAAGCAGCATAAAGAATCGTATCCTCCATCCCAAGGAATTCAGAAACCTTTTTTTCTAAAGTCTTGTGAATGCTTTGGGTGCCACAAATAAAGCGTACAGATGACAAGCCAAAGCCCCAGTCACTGTAACTATCTCTGGCAGCGGTAATTACTTCGGGGTTGTTCGCTAAACCAAGATAGTTATTGGCGCACATATTGATTACCTCACTACCATCTTCTAATGTTATTGTGTTTTTTTGGTCTGAAGCTATAACCCTTTCGGTTTTCCATAGGCCAGCCTCTTGTATCGCTTCTAAATCTTTTATTAGGCTAACTTTTGCGCCCTTATAACTCATTCTAATTCCTTTTGAATTAATCTTCCCAATTAAGAATTACTTTGCCAGATTGACCTGAATTCATAACATCGAAACCTTTCTGAAATTCTGTATAGTGGTAGTGATGGGTTATAATTTTATCAAGCGGTATTCCAGTTTGCACCATCATCAAGCCTTTATACCATGTCTCGAAAATTTCACGGCCATAAATACCTTTTATCTGCAAACCTTTAAATACAACCTGGTCCCAATCGATACCAGAACCCTGAGGCATAATAGCCAACATCGCTATCTTGCCACCATTAATCATTTTCTTTAGCATATCACCAAAAGCTTGAGGCGAACCTGACATCTCTAGTCCAACATCAAAACCTTCAAAGATTCCTAAACTTACCATTAACTCAGTTGTTACTTCTTCCTTGGTTACATTTATCGGAATTATATTAGGGAGAATCTCTTTAGCAAGGTTTAGGCGATAATCATTAAGGTCAGTAATAACAACGTTTCGAGCTCCACTATGCATCGCCACCATCGCTCCCATAATGCCAATCGGTCCTGCGCCAGTAATTAGCACATCTTCTCCTAGCATGTCAAACGAAAGTGCGGTATGAACCGCATTGCCATAAGGGTCAAAACAAGCCAATAGGTCTGTAGGGATCTCTCTACTTGGTTTAAATACATTTTCTGCAGGGACTGAAACATATTCAGCAAAGGAACCTGTTCGATTAACACCAATCCCGATCGTATTTGGACATAGATGTTTTTTGCCACCTAGACAGTTGCGACAACGACCACAAACGATATGACCTTCAGCACTAACTACATCTCCGACTTGGAGGTCAGTCACATTTTGACCCAGTTCTGCAATAACACCAGCAAATTCATGACCAGTTGTCATTGGCACAGGTATAGTTTTTTGCGCCCAAGCGTCCCAATTATAGATATGAATGTCTGTACCACAAATTGCTGTCTTTTGCACTTTGATTAGAACGTCATTATTGCCCACTTCAGGCATCGGAACATCTTCCAGCCAAATCCCTTTTTTTGCATGACTTTTTACTAGTGCTTTCATAGCTTTACTCCTGTGAAATTATCTCTTAATTACTGCGCCAAGAATGACCGAGAGTTGAAAGGCACATTTTAATTACACCTGTAGTGACAGGGTTTAATATTTTACTCTTTCAATTGAGATTAATTCAATTCAGACACCATAATTCATTAAAAGTGCTATGATAGATTTTCAATAAAGTTAATTTCATTATCAAAGCTCGCTTTGATAAGTCAATGAGTTAGATATGCTAATTGAAGAATTGCAAGTTGGAAATCAGTACACGAACAATGATATTCGTGCAACTTTCCGCTGTTCTTTGCAGTCAGGAATGAACAAATCAAACACGACCAACACGCTCGTGCTAATTATTAACCATATTAAATCCAT
>CAJWNF010000138.1 GCA_913044155.1 uncultured Gammaproteobacteria bacterium | reverse complement strand
TTTTTAAATAATCAATAATAAAATGACAAGACTCAAAGGCCTCTTGACGGTGCTCACTTGTCGTCACAACTAGCACAATTTGTTCGTTAATCTTTAACTCACCAGTGCGGTGAATAATAGTGACAGTTTGTAGATTCCAGCGTTCTCTTGCTTGAATGGCAATAGATCTAAGTGATTTTTCCGTCATCTCTGGGTAATGTTCAAGCGTCATACTCCTAATTGATTCAGAGTACAAGTCACTAACTGTACCAACAAAACTAACAACAGCGCCAATCTTAGAATTATTATTACGAGCAAGATTGACTTCTGAGGTTAAATCGAAGTCTTCTGTTTGAACAACTATTTTATCCATCAGCTAATTTTATCGTTTTTGTATCTCGTTGAATCATCATTGAACACTTTTTAATTTGATTATAATTCAATGAACTAACAAAAATAATATAGATGAAGATAGCCACTATCTCTTTAAATATTGCTTGGCAAGATATTGAGAAGAATCTAGTGCAAGCAGAAAAGTTTATCCTAAAAGCTAAAACTGATGGCTGTGACGTAGTTGTATTGCCTGAAGTATTCAATACAGGATTTATCACGGATATTGGAAAATTTGCTGAGCCACCCAGAGGTAGAACTTATCAAACATTGCAAAATCTAGCATCAAAGAACTCTATCAATATTGTTGCTGGGATTAGCGAAAAAACTAACAATGCTAAAGCAAGCAATGTAGCTGTTGTGTTCGATAAATCAGGACATGAACTGGCGAAATACTCAAAACTTCATCCCTTTAATTTTGCCAATGAAGGGAAATATTTTGATGCTGGTGATGACATCATTACCTTTGAATTAGAGAGTGCATCTTGTTCTGTTTTTATTTGCTACGATTTACGTTTTCCTGAAGTTTTTCGTCAAGTCTCTAAGGATGTTGAAGTAATTTTTGTTGTTGCTAACTGGCCAAATAGTAGAGAAAAACATTGGGAGGCACTTCTTATAGCTAGAGCAATTGAAAATCAATGTTATGTTGTTGGTGTCAATCGTATTGGTAAAGATGGTGTTGGCCAAAGGTTTAATGGCTCATCAATGGTGATTGACCCTTTAGGTGAAGTTTTATTGCATACCAATAAGACGAACGAATATTCGGTCTGTGATTTAAGCCTTAATAAGGTGGCAATGGTTAGAGAAAAATTTCCTTTTCTGAGCGATATGAGGTTTATTAAAACAAAATAAACTATTCTTTTCCCAAGGGTTTTGCGATTTTTCCTACCAGATAAAGACCAAGCGCCACCGCTGGACCAATACCAAAAGCAAATATTGCAGTTCCCAGACCTACAACACCTCCCATCAACCAGCCTACAGCTACAGCGCTAGTCTCAAGTATTGTTCTTATTGATACAATGGGTAAGTTAGTCTTCTTTTGTAGTCCAATCATAAGGCCATCTCTAGGGCCTGCACCTAGGTTGGCAACAAGATAAAAACCACTGCCAATTCCAACAATAACCACACCAATAACAACTTGTATAATTTTAAAAGTATAGTTATCAGGGTTTGGCAGATATGGCAGTGAAACATCTATAACAATTGCCAAAATAATAGCGTTAAGAATTGTTCCCATACCAGGTTTTTGTTTTAAAGGAATCCACACCAGTAGAACCATGACACTTATCAAAAATGTTGAAAATCCTATAGAAAAGCTTGTATGCTGCGACACTCCTTGAGCAAGAACTGTCCAGGGTGCCGTTCCAGCCCCACTGGCGATAAGAAATGATTCCCCAAGTCCAAACAGAAATAATCCAAATACCAAAAAAACAAAGGTAGTTAGTGAAGGCCTAAGATTAAAAGGGTCTTTAGAGCTCCAAGAAACTTGAGGAACTTTTTTTATAGAAAAAAGAAGTCTAAATAGCTTCATTTACAACAAATATATTTAATGAAAACAACAATAATACAGATAAGTTTGAGCTTTAATGTTTGATATGTTTATATAATCATTTTTACAATGCTTGTTTTATCTGTTTAACATTTAATTAGAAAACTGAAACTATTGATTTTATTTTGTTGAGATTATGAGTAAGTATTTATCAGCTACCGATATCAAAAACTATAACAATGATGGTGTCGTCATATTGCGAGGAGTCTTTAAGGATTGGATTAAGGTTTTGGAAAGAGGTGCAAAATTCCATGATAAAAATCCAAGCGCCAGTGCACTGGTTCATAAACAGGGTGGTTTTAGGGGAAAGTTTCTTGAAGATTTTTGCAACTGGAGGCGTATACCTGAGTATGAAGACTTTATTTTGAATTCAAATTTAGGCACTATTTCAGCAGCCTTAACTCAATCAAAATCTGTACAGTTTTTTCATGACCACTATCTCTTTAAAGAGGCAGAATCTGGAGTTGAAACACCTTGGCATCAAGATATGCCGTATTATTGTGTTGAAGGAGACCAAACCGTGAGTTTTTGGTTGCCACTTGAGTCAAGAGAAAAAAGTGTTTCGCTTAAGTGTGCAGCTGGAACCCATAAATTCTCTAAGGAAATTCGGCCAACAAGTTGGTCAAATAAT
>CAJWNF010000137.1 GCA_913044155.1 uncultured Gammaproteobacteria bacterium | reverse complement strand
AGTGTTGTGCCAACAATTATTAGTTATCTTTTGAATGATAATTTTGATGTCAGTAACCTCAACCTGAATAGTATTCGTTTTGGTCGATCAGCTTCTGCTCCTCTTGCACCAGAAGTGCATAAAAAGTTTGAGCAAGTATTTAAGGTAAATATTGTGGAAACGATGGGTATTACTGAAACTGCAGCGCAAATCCTTTCAAATCCGCTAGATAGGAGTAAGCACGGCTCTGCAGGTATGGCTTATGGAAATGAAGTTAGAGTTATTAATGATCAGGGTAATTTTGTTGAACCAGGTGAATCTGGCGAGTTGGTTATTAAAGGTGACAACGTTATGAAGCAATACTATAACAATGAGGAGGCTACAAAATCATCTTTCACAAAAGAAGGATATTTTTTAACGGGTGATCTGGGAGTTGAAGATGAAGATGGTTTCTTTTTTATTACTGGTAGAAAAAAAGAACTTATTATCAAAGGAGGTGAGAACATCTCTCCTAGAGAAATCGACGACACTCTTTACAAACATAATGCTGTACTAGAAGCTTGTGCTTTTGGCGTGGCAGATGATAACTATGGTGAGGAAATATCAGCCTGCGTGTTTTTAAAAAGTAACTTACAGGCTGATGAGATTGAGCTCAAAGAGTTATGTAAATCTAATCTAGGTGAGTACAAAACCCCTAGCCAGATTATATTTGTTAATGAGCCCTTACCAAAAGGACCTTCAGGAAAAATTCAGAGACTAAAAATCGCCGAACAGTACCGTTAATAAATTTCCGATACCTAACCAAGTTAAGCTGATCATTAGTATTATTACATACTTTAATAGCCTATATTTGTGTTGCAAAAAATCATTTAATCAGGTTTTCATGTAAACTAAAACTTATACTAATAAAGGAATAATTTATGTCGAAATTACTTGGGAATCTAGTTAGAAAATCTCAACATATTTTTCCTCGCATATTACTGCCAGAATCCAGTGATGAAAGAATTTTACAGGCTGCTATTAATATATCTAAAGAAAAAATTGCACAAGTTATTCTGCTAGGTGATGAAGCTATAATCTCTCAACAAATAGCCCGTTTGAATCAAGGCTTGGATTGTGGGCTTAAATATATAGATACGAAGGATATTCAATTGATAAATATTTATGCCGAAATCTTATATACAAAAAGAAGGCATAAAGGGATGTCGCTAGATGAGGCGAAAAAGCTGTTAGAAAACGATACAGCTTTTGCCATGCTGGCTTTAGAGAATGGCGATGTTGACGGAGTTGTAACTGGAGCTATAACTCCTAGCCAGACAGTACTCAGTAATGCATTGAGATTAATTGGGGTGGCTAGCGGAAGTAGACTAGTATCCAGCTTTTTCCTAATGATTTTTGATTCTAATCATCAAAGCTATGGCAGTGAAATGATATTTTCAGATTGCGCCATGAATGTTGACCCTGACTCTGATGAATTGGCAGAAATAGCAAAAAGCGCATACAAGTCGGCAAAAAACTATCTTGATATTGAACCGAAAATCGCAATGCTTTCGTTTTCAACTAATAAAAATACGAAACATGCTCAGGTAGAAAAAATAAGTACAGCAACTAGCACTTTAAGAAAGATGCTTCCCGAGGTTGACATTATTGGCAATGTTCAGCTTGATGCTGCTTTGGATAGTGCTGTTCTTAAAACAAAATCTCCACAAGCAAATTTTATACCTCCAGCCAATGTCCTTATTTTCCCGAATTTAGATTCAGCCAATATTGGCTATAAGCTTGTACAACGTTTTGCAGGTGCCCAGGCAATTGGTCCAATACTGCAAGGATTAGCAAAGCCGGTTAATGATTTATCAAGGGGATGCACTGTAGAGGAAATAGTTAATACGGTCGTGATTACCGCTAATCAGTGCGACTTGTAATAAAAAGCTTTTCTACATACCAACATAATTCGGACCTCCACCTCCCTCTGGCGGAGTCCATGTGATATTTTGAGCTGGATCCTTAATATCACAAGTTTTACAATGGAGGCAGTTTTGAGCATTAATTTGAAAAAAGTCTGACCCTTCTTTTTCAATTATTTCATATACACCAGCAGGACAAAATCTTTGCGCTGGCTCATTATATTTTGCAAGATTATAGTCCAGAGGGATATTGGGGTCGTTGAGTTTTAGATGCACCGGCTGGTCTTCTTCGTGATTAGTTCCGGAGAGAAATATAGAAGAAGTAATATCAAAACTTAAATTATTATCGGGATTTAAATATGAAGCTTCTTCACTGTTTTTTGCAAGATTCAGCGTGTCACAGTCATGCTTATCGTCTTTGATGTTGAAAGGAAGTTTGTTGCGAAAGATATTCGACTCTATGAAGTTGTACGCTGAACCGCCTAAAAAACCGAATTTATGCATTGAGGTGCTAAAGTTTCTTGATTCATGCAATTCTTTATACAGTGAACTTGCCTTCAATATATCGTCAAACTCACAAATCTCTTCGCTGAGCAGCTTGTTAACATATTCAGCAGCTAATATGCCAGATTGAATAGCGCAGTGACTTCCTTTAATCTTGCCTGAATTTAATGTTCCAGCGTCACATCCCACAATCATACCAC
>CAJWNF010000136.1 GCA_913044155.1 uncultured Gammaproteobacteria bacterium | reverse complement strand
CACATTCACATGTGGTTTGGTTCTTTCGAATTTTTCTTTTGACATCTTAATTCCCCTCTAATCATTATTTTAAGTGGAGCTCACCACCGGACTTGAACCGGCGACCTCTTCCTTACCAAGGAAGTGCTCTACCAACTGAGCTAGGTGAGCACAACCCCAACCACATGGAGCGGGTGATGGGAATCGAACCCACCTCATTGGCTTGGAAGGCCAAGGTAATACCGATATACGACACCCGCAATTCCTATTCTCATGTTTTTCTGGTGGAGGGGGAAGGATTCGAACCTTCGAAGGCAGAGCCGACAGATTTACAGTCTGTTCCCTTTGGCCGCTCGGGAACCCCTCCAAAAAAACAATCGGACATTATCCCATAACTAGTTTTTCATAGCAAGCATTAAATAGCCTATTTTCGGGGTTTTTGAGAGATTAATCTATGAATGATTCCCCTTTAGCAATATCGCCTCTAAGTATATCAAGTGCATTGTCTAGTGTAGACTCTTCAAAAGTTGTTAAGGTACCGTAATCTAATACTTTTTCAACACCGTTTTTACCTAAAAGAACTGGCTGTGCAAAAAAACGCGTCTTATCGCCGAGGCCTTCAATATAGCTACACTCAACAACATTGCTCTCACCATTCAATGCACGTACTAGAGAAAGACCAAAGCGAGCTGCAGCTTGGCCCATTGATAAGGTGGCTGAGCCTCCTCCAGCTTTCGCCTCAACAACTTCAGTTCCAGCATTTTGAATACGTGTAGTCATTAAAGCAATTTCTTCATCGGTAAAATCAAAACCAGACTGAGAAAGCAATGGCAAGATAGTAACGCCAGAATGTCCGCCAATTACGGGTACTTCGACATCTTCAGGATTAACTCCCTTGGCTTCAGCAACAAAGGTATTTGAACGAATAATATCTAACGTTGTGATGCCAAATAAGCGAGCTGGATCATAAACACCTTTTTGTTTTAAAACTTCTGCGGCAATTGCAACGGTAGTATTAACCGGGTTAGTAATAATACCAATTAATGCCTTTGGACAAGTATCAGCACAAACAGAGACAAGGTTTTTTACAATACCTGCATTTATGTTGAAAAGGTCAGAGCGGTCCATACCTGGCTTACGTGCAACACCTGCTGAAATTAATACAATATCAGCATTCTCTAGTGCTTGCGAGGGATCTTCACCAGCAAAGCCCTTTACATTTACAGCTGTTGGAATATGACTAAGGTCTGCAGCAACACCTGGTGTTACTGGTGCAATATCATATAACGACAAATCAGAGCCAGCTGGCAACTGTGTTTTTAATATTAAACCTAGCGCCTGTCCAATTCCTCCAGCAGCACCCAATAATACAATTTTCATAACAATCCTTTAATAGAGTAATAAAAAAGTCATTTAACAGTGTTAATATGACCATCAAAACAGCATAAACGTAACATTTATATAATTAGCTACCTTAACAAAGTTTATTCATCACAGTAATATTGCCAATTGATATTTCTTGAGGACAAATTGCTTCGCAATGACGATGGTTTGAACAACTCCCAAAACCTTCTTGTTCCATCTGTGAAGTCATATTTATTGCTCGTCCTTTACTTTCAACTTTGCCTTGTGGTAGCAAGTTGAAGTGGTTAATTTTTGCTGCTACAAATAAGCTTGCAGATGCATTTGGACACACTGCGACACAGGCTCCACAACCAATACAGGTTGCAGCATCAAAAGCAGCATCAGCATCATCTTTGTTTACAAGTTGTGAGTTTGCTTCTGGCGCTGAACCAGTACTAGCTGAGATAAAACCACCTGCTTGAATGATTCGATCAAAAGCGCTTCGATCAACAGTCAAATCTTTAATTATTGGAAAACTTTTTGCCCTCCATGGCTCAATCCATAGTTCGGGTTGATTTGAATAATCCCTCATATAAAGTTGACAGGTAGTTGTGGCACTTTTTTCACCATGTGGATAGCCGTTAATTACTAATGAGCATGCGCCACATATACCTTCTCTGCAGTCATAGTCAAAAACAATACAGTCTTCTCCTTTGTCAATAAGCTGTTCATTAAGCTGGTCAAGCATCTCCAAAAAAGAGGTGTCATTGTCAATATCACTGACCTGATAAGTAACAAATTCGCCATTACTAGCTACATTTTTTTGACGCCATATATGGAGAGTAAAATTCACTTGTAATCCCTCACACTTGGTTTGATAAATTCAAAATGAAGATGCTCTTTATGGAGTATATGCTCCTTTTTTTCATCGTATTCCCATGCAGCAACATAACTATATTCTTCATCATTTCTCTTTGCTTCGCCATTTTCAGATAAATATTCGAGGCGGGCATGGGCGCCACAGGATTCTTCACGCTCAATGGCGTCATGACACATCAGGTGGCCAAGTTCAATAAAATCAGCTACCCTTCCAGCCTTTTCTAGAGTCTGGTTAAAGTCTTTCTCTGAACCGGTCACCTTTATACTTTGCCAAAATTCTGATTTTAGTTTTTCTATCTCTTTGATAGCGTTTTCAAGGTCTTTTTTCTTTCTTGACATGCCACAAGCTTGCCACAAAATTCTACCCAGTTTTTGATGAAAATAATCAGGCGAGTGTTTTGGTTTAGGGG
>CAJWNF010000135.1 GCA_913044155.1 uncultured Gammaproteobacteria bacterium | reverse complement strand
TTTTATGAACACAATCTATCCTGAAGACCGAAAAGCTTTTGCCTCAGGATTGACATATTATTGGGGTTCACTATATGGCAGTTCAGAAGCGCTTTCACTGATAGAGTTTGCAAAGACTCACAAGCAAGTTGTACTCTATATTGCCAGAGATATAAGCCAGAGTACAGAAATCTTACAAGCGCTTAATTTTTATAACCACGATTTAACAATATTAAGCTTTCCTAACTGGGAAGTTTTAGCTTTTGATCATTTCTCGCCTCACCCTGATATTGTCTCCTCAAGACTTAAAACTCTCTCGCAACTCGAAACACTTGAAAAAGGAATTGTTATTACTTCACTTGAGTCCTTAACGCAAAGACTTTGCCCAAAAAACTATATAGCTAAATACAGCTTCAACATAGAAGTTGGCAGTAACCTTGTCATAGAAACATTTGCCAATAAACTCTTAAGAATAGGCTATCGAAGAGCTTCTAGAGTAATGGAGCAGGGTGAATTTAATGTCAAAGGTGCTTTAATTGATATTTATCCAATGGGTTCAAAAACTCCGTTTCGGATTGATCTATTTGATAATGAAATTGACTCAATTCGTACTTTTGATCCTTCAACGCAGAGATCTATCGATTCAATTGAAATGATTAATCTATTGCCAGCTCGAGAATTCTCTTCAGACGAGGAAAGTATTTCTCTGTTTAAAGTAAATTATGAAAAAGTATTTGGCAATACTGATGGATTTATATATAGCGAGATCGTAGAAGGAAGACTTCCGGGTGGCATTGAGTTCTATTTGCCTTTGTTTTTTAATAAGACGGATACACTGTTTGATTATCTACCGAAAAACACAATACTTGCCTTTCAAAAAGGCCTTAAGTCAATTGCATTAGAACAAAGTAATGAAATCAAAGAACGTTTTACACATGCAAAGCGTTCATTAGAGAGGGCGCCCCTTCCTGTCAATAAAGTATTTTTTAGTAGTGAAGACTTTTTTAGTAAAGTAAATAAGAAACAAACGATACAAATCCAGTCATTAAAATCTAACCAAAAAGGGGCATTGAATTTTGCAGTAAAACTTCTTCCACCTCTTAAGATTGAACCTCAAACAAAAAATCCGCTTAAAAAGCTGATTAATTTTATTAATTATTTTACCGGCAGAATATTGATAATTTGCGACTCTCAAGGAAGACAAGAGGTACTAACTGATCTTCTATCAAGTAACCAAATTAAAGTCACCAATAGCATTGATTGGATAGATTTTCTAGAGCAAGATGAAAAACTCTGCATCACCAATGCCAGCCTTAGTGAAGGAATGATTTGCAATGAAATAGCAATCATTACCGAGAATAACCTGTTTGGCTCAGACATTGTGAAACAAAAAAGGCGTAGACGAGCTAAGCATAAAGACTTCGATGAGGCCATAAAAAATCTTATCGAAATCCAATTGGGTGACCCCATTGTGCATGAATTTTACGGTGTAGGTCGTTACCTAGGACTTGAAACACGTAGTTACGATGAAAACCAACAAGATTTTTTATCTTTACAGTACGCCAATGGAGCTAAATTAATGGTGCCAATTACCTCTCTTAATTTAATCTCAAGATACTCAGGCGCGAATGCTGCAAATGCGCCACTTCACAAACTTGGAAGTCAACAATGGTCGAAAGCAAAAAAGAGAGCCGCTGAAGCGCTCTACGATGTCGCCGCAGAATTATTGGAGATATATGCCAAAAGAGAGTCGCAAAAAGGCTTTGCCTACCCAGAACCAACTGATGCCTATAGCTCTTTTGTGGCAAGTTTTGCTTTTGAAGAGACGCCCGACCAAATCAAGACTATGGAGTCAGTACTCTCTGACATGCAATCCGAAAAGCCAATGGACCGATTAGTTTGCGGAGATGTTGGTTTTGGCAAAACAGAGATTGCAATGCGTGCAGCTTTTTTGGCAGTAGAAGCGGGCAAACAGGTTGCCGTCTTAGTTCCCACAACTCTTCTGTCTAGCCAGCATCACCAGACTTTTGTAGATAGATTTATCAAGTACCCTGTGGTAATTAAATCGCTATCTCGCTTTCAAAGTCAAAAAGAGCAGAAGCATATAAAGGAATCTTTAAAACAAGGTACAGTTGATATTGTTATTGGCACTCATAAACTTATCCAGGGCTCAATTGACTACAAAAATCTTGGCTTAATTGTAATTGATGAAGAGCATCGTTTTGGAGTCAAGCAAAAAGAGGCACTTAAAAAGCTCCGAGGACAAAGTGATATATTAACAATGACTGCAACACCTATACCAAGGACGCTCAACATGGCACTTGGCTCTTTAAGAGAATTGTCCATTATTGCTACACCACCTGCCAAACGAAGCGCTATCCAAACCTTTGTTGACGAGTGGGATGACGAAACAATACAGGAAGCCTGCTCACGTGAATTGCACCGTGGAGGTCAAATTTTTGTCCTTCACAATGACATAGATACGATAGACAATATGGCTGAATTACTCAGCGAACTCATGCCGAACCTTAATGTCCGCATTGCTCACGGCCAAATGCCAAGCAAAGAGCTTGAAAGAATTATGACTGATTTTTATCATCAACGCTTTCAATTATTAGTCTGTACAACAATCATCGAGACCGG
>CAJWNF010000134.1 GCA_913044155.1 uncultured Gammaproteobacteria bacterium | reverse complement strand
ATGATATAGTCGAAATAGGGCCTGGAAAAGGCGCTATCACTTTCCCTCTTCTTGAGCAATTAAATAAACTCAACGTAATTGAAATAGATCGTGATTTAACTGCATTGTTGCAATCAAGTCAAAATACTAAACTTATAATCCATGAAGCAAATGCTCTTAGTTTTGATTTCAGTCAGATCTCTAACAACCTAAGAGTTGTCGGAAATTTGCCTTACAATATCTCCTCACCTCTTTTATTTAACTTGCTCAGCCAGAAAGACAATATCATTGATATGACTTTTATGCTTCAAAAAGAAGTGGTTGATAGAATCGTTGCAAAAAATAACTGTAAAGACTTTGGGCGTTTAAGCGTGATGATGCAGAGTTTTTTTGATGTAGAGTTAATTTTTACTGTACCCAAAGAATCCTTTAATCCTCAACCCAAGATTGAATCAGCCGTAGTTTATCTTAAAACAAAACAAAAACCACTAATAGATGACATTAAGTTATTAGAAAAGGTTGTTAAGATCTGTTTCTCTCAACGTAGAAAAACACTAAAAAATTGTTTAAAATCATATCTTGATCAAAAACAAACTGAGATTGACTTGTCACAAAGAGCTGAAATGCTGAGCGTTGAAAACTTTATAACTCTTACTGAAGATTATGCAAAACAACATTGAAATTGAAGTAAAGGTAACATATCTCCCAAGCCAATCCGATATTCCAAATAGCCAATATGCATACGCTTACACTATAACAATCACCAATAAGGGGGTTTCTGGTGCTCAACTAAGAACGCGTCGCTGGATTATTGAGGACGAGACAGGTAATGTTGAAGAGGTTGCAGGGGAAGGAGTTATTGGTCAGCAACCTTACCTGTCACCGGGTGAAAGTTTTGAGTATAGCTCTGGCGCAGTTATCAGTACAGAAACTGGTTCAATGAAAGGCTCTTATGGCATGATTAACGATGATGGCAAGCGCTTTGATGCTGAGATTCCTGAATTTGTCCTCAGTGAACCCTATACACTTCATTAAATCATAATATGGACTATGCAATAGGTGATGTTCAGGGTTGTTATGACACGCTTCAAAAGCTCCTATTCAAAATTAATTTCTCAGAGGACAGAGATCGGCTATTTTTTTTAGGTGATGTTGTAAATCGAGGCAAAAAATCACTAGAAACTTTACGCTTCATCAGATCACATAAAGATAACGTAAATATGATTTTAGGCAACCATGATTTTCATTTATTAATGTGTACACTTACGTCTCGTAAACCTAACTCAAAAGACACCTTTCTAGACATCCTAGAGGCGCCTGATAGAAATATTCTTATAGATTATATGCTCTCAAGACCGCTACTCATTGAGCAGCAGGGTTTTTTATTAGTACACGCTGGCATTCCGCCACAATGGAGCAAAAATGAGGCATTTCTTCATGCTGAACTAGTTCAAAATCAGTTACAAAGTGATAATGCAGGACGTTTTTTGTCAAAAATGTATTCTAATGAGCCAACAAAATGGTCTAATAGCCTAGACATTGAACAAAAATCAAGATACACGATTAATGCCTTAATGAGAATGAGATTTTGTAAAAGTAATGGCGAGTTAGAATTTAGTAATAAAATGAATGCTGACAATGAGCCGAAGGGATACAAAGCTTGGTTTCTTCACGAAAATAGAATGCTAAAAAATAAAGAAATAGTTTTTGGGCATTGGTCAACACTAAGGGATATAAGATCTAAAAACATTTATCCTCTTGATTGTGGATGCTTTTGGGGTGAATATCTTTGCGCATTACGACTGAACGACAGAGTCCAATTTTCACAAAGATCAATCGAATCTAAT
The DNA here is from genome assembly GCA_913044155.1 of uncultured Gammaproteobacteria bacterium. The sequence continues at coordinate 797 of CAJWNF010000134.1, read as the reverse complement.
TAGATATTTCCAGTTCTCAAATTAACTGCACCTTCATAAACAAATTCAGCAGGTCCAGATAGATAAGCATTTTTGCCATCAAACTCAACAAATGCATCGCCACCAGTCAAATGCACTTTAACTTTTTCATCAAGAAGTCCTAATCTAATGCCATGTACCACTGCTGCGCATGCTCCTGAGCCACATGCTAAAGTTTCACCAACCCCCCTTTCAATAACCCGCAAATAGATTTCGCCGCTATTGATGATTTGCATAAATCCAACATTAACGCTTTCTGGAAAATAATTAGAATCTTGTACCTTAGTCCCAATACTTATAATATCATTGCTCTTAATGTCTTCTATATGAATAATTGCATGCGGATTACCTATCGATAAAACACCCATTCTTTGCCCTTCAACAAGGTATTCTGTTTCAGTTTTTTCGAAATTAAATGGGATGTTATTCGGCTCAAAAACTGGACTACCCATGTCTACTAGCACTGTATTGTCATGATTAATCGTAAGTTCAAGTATTCCAGAAATAGTTTCAACCCTTATTACGCTTTTATTTATTAAATTGTTCTTTTCAACAAATCGCGCAAAGCATCTTGCACCATTCCCACACTGGCCAACCTCCGAACCATCAGCGTTATAGATTACATAACGAAAATCAACATCTTCCAAACTAGAATTTTCAACCATGAGGAGTTGGTCAAAACCAATACCAAGCCGGCGGTCAGCTAATCGACGAATTTCTTCAGTTGAGAGAGAGACATCACCATCAATATTGTTTATAACAATGAAGTCGTTTCCTAA
>CAJWNF010000133.1 GCA_913044155.1 uncultured Gammaproteobacteria bacterium | reverse complement strand
CAAGGTTTAACCGGAAAAGCTGTTGATGCAGCCCTAGGTTCTGCCCATATTACGGTGAATAAAAATACAGTACCAAATGATCCTCAGTCTCCCTTCATTACAAGTGGTATTCGTATTGGCACTCCGGCAGCGACGACACGTGGTTTTAAAGAAAAAGAATGTATCGATCTTACTCACTGGATTTGTGACATATGTGACGACCTCGACAATGATAAAATTATCGAAGAAGTTAAAGTCAAGGTTGAAAGCTTATGTGCAAAATATCCTGTCTATAATTAAATAGATGCGCTGTCCATTCTGCCAATCGGACGATACAAAAGTACTAGACACAAGATTGCTTGACGACGGCTCACAAGTCAGACGGCGTCGCGAGTGTATAGCGTGTGGAGAAAGACATTCGACAAGAGAGACTGTCGACCTTAATTTGCCAAGACTTATAAAAAGTGACCAATCTAGACAGTCATTTAATGAGGAAAAATTACGTTCTGGCCTACTAAAAGCACTTGAAAAAAGGCCTGTTGAAACAGCAAAAATAGAGCTTGCAATTCAAAAGATTCAGCGTAAATTAATGGCACAAAATGATCGTGAAGTTCTATCTTCAGTTGTAGGTGAATGGGTTATGGAAGAACTTCACGAGCTCGATGAAGTCGCCTATATTCGTTTTGCCTCAGTTTACCGTCAATTCCAAGACATAGAAGCCTTTAAGAGCGAAATAGATAAACTAATGAAAAAATAATATTGCCTTTCATCGAAAGGCATAATAGTTTTATAATTTTCATTGACTAGGTTGGTCTCAATTACCATATTAATTTAAACTATATATTCATGGCTAAAACAAAAGTAGAGTTTGTATGCAGAGAGTGCGGTGCATCGCATTATCAATGGAGCGGTCAATGTTTATATTGCAGAGAATGGAATACATTGGAAGAGGTAGTTCTTTCCCAGTCTAGTATCACAAAATCTACTGCCCTTAAAGACCTCCCGCCATCACAAGTCCAAAACCTTTCTGAAGTAAAAACGCAAACCAATTCTAGATACAGTACTGGTTTAAGTGAGCTTGACAGAACTTTGGGAGGAGGTCTGGTTGATGGTTCTGTAGTCCTTATAGGTGGAGACCCTGGTATTGGTAAATCAACCCTTATCTTACAAGCTCTAGCCTTTGCTAATAAATCACATACCACGCTTTATGTTAGTGGCGAAGAGTCGTCTGAACAGATAAGTGGCAGGGCGGTTCGACTTGGAATTAAGGAAGACATACTCTTCGTTAGCGAAACCTACCTAGAAAAAATACTCAAGCTAACTCTGGACGTACAGCCAAAAATTATCGTAATAGACTCTATTCAAACTATGGTAACAGACCAGTCAAGTTCAGCTCCAGGTTCAGTCTCCCAGGTTAGAGATTGTGCCGCTCAGCTTACTCAATATGCCAAACAAACCAACACAATTTTGATTATGATTGGCCATGTAACAAAGGGAGGAGCAATAGCTGGGCCAAGAATATTAGAACATATGGTTGACGCTGTTTTATATTTTGAGGGTGATCCAGGTGGTCGCTATAGAGTTATCAGAGCAGTAAAAAATCGCTTCGGTGCGGTGAATGAAATTAGTGTATTTGCGATGAGTGAAAAGGGCCTTCAACAAGTCAGCAATCCTTCTGCAATTTTTCTTTCCAACCAAAACAACCCATCCCCAGGATCGATGGTTATGGTTGCCCGTGAGGCGACTAGACCTTTACTGATTGAAATTCAGGCGCTCGTAGATCAATCCAACGGCCCTGCAAAAAGAATTAGCGTTGGATTAGACCAGAATCGTCTCTCTCTCCAACTTGCAATACTTCATAAGCATGGAGGAATTGCAACCTTTGATCAGGATGTTTTTGTTAATGTTGTTGGCGGGATAAAGGTAAACGAAACTGCATCAGATCTAGTAGTTATGCTTGCCATCGCCTCTAGTCTTAAAGATAAAGTTATCCCTAAAAAATGGATTGGTTTTGGAGAAGTCGGTTTAAGCGGCGAGGTTCGTCCAGTATATAACGCCTCTGAACGTCTATCTGAAGCACAAAAACAGGGCTTTAATGTTGCAATAATTCCTAAAGCAAATGCTCCAAAAAAGTCACCAAGCGGTCTAAAAATCATTGCTGTTGAGTATCTATACCAAGCTATAAAATATTTGTTAGAAAGTAAATAAATAATTTATAAATCGATCCCTTTCTGAGCTCTTATCTTTTCACTAAAAGCATGCTTAATATTTATTACTTCGCTAACCGTATCTGCAATTTCAATTAAATTCTTACTCGCAGCTCTTCCTGTGATAACCACGTGTTGACTCTTTGGGCGTCCAGAAAGAGCTTCTATGATAGATTTTTCGTCAATATAGTTGTAGTTAACCATGTACGTGATCTCATCCAAAACTACAAGACCTATCTCAGAATCGCTTAGAAATTTTTTTGCCTCAGCCCATGCTTCGAGCGCTTTTTCCTTATCAAGCTGTTTATTTTGAGTGTCCCAAGTAAAGCCTGCTTTCATAAGAAAAATACTCACCTCTTTTTGATCCTTCAAAAAAATGTCTTCGCCAGTAACCTGTTCACCTTTAAGAAATCGAACAACACCAACCTTCATATCATATGCCAATGACC
>CAJWNF010000132.1 GCA_913044155.1 uncultured Gammaproteobacteria bacterium | reverse complement strand
CATAATAACTTCTCATGCCAAGCAAAAAAACCAAGCCGACAACCTCTGCATTCATGTAATCAAGACTGTTTGTTTCAAGATCAAAAACAAAACTATTGCTTTCCGATAATTCTTTCACCAGTCTCTCAAAGTCACTCTTTTTGAGAATTAAACTTTGCGAATAGTCTTCAATATTAAATGGGGCTGTTTTATGCTCACTCTCAATAATCTGAGTTTCACTTGATTCTTGTTTGGGCACTTCTTTGTTAATTTCGCCTAGCTGTCTTAGCCAATTAGAGAAGCCATATTGAGTAAAAAGAGAGGCTAGCTCCTGCTTATCTTCGCCCGGCTCTTCTTGAAAAACATCTGAAGTCAAATCTACATCGAATTTAAGCCCTACTAATTGATATGAGAGATCAATTACTTCAAATGAGCTACGTAATTTTTCGCCAATCTTGCCCGCTATGTTGTCTGCATTAGCCTTTACTCCGTCGATATCTCCATACAATTGTAGCCACTTGGCAGCAGTTTTTGGCCCAACACCTGGCACACCAGGTATGTTGTCAGAAGAATCGCCGGTCAGTGCCAGTAAATCTCTAATTTGATGAGGCTTAACGCCCATTTTTTCCTCTACCTTCTCAGCATCATAAAGCTTGCCTTTCATGTCAAGCTGGTTAATATTTTCACTAACAAGTTGATAGAGATCCTTATCACTGCTTGCAATTATGGTTTTAAAATCTCCCTCCCCAGCAAGTTTACTTATTGTTGCAATAACATCGTCAGCTTCAACATCTTCTATACAGAGAAAATGAAAGCCCATCGCCCGAACAATTTTATAGAGCGGCTCAATTTGCATAATTAGAGCTTCGTCCGCAGGCTTTCTGTTCTCTTTGTATTGTGAATACATATCATGTCGAAAATTTGACCCTTTTGCGTCAAATATCATAATAAGCTTGTAGTTGGGATATTTTCGTTGCAGGTGTTTAATTGAATTAATCACACCAAATATAGCGCCTGTAGGAAACCCGCTTTCATTACTTAAATTTGATGACAACGTCGAGAAGTAGGATCGAAATAGGTACGCAGTACCGTCGACTAAAATGAGTTGTTGAGACATACGATAATTTTACCTATAATCTTAGCTATTATTAAACCTAACTCTTCAAGAAAACCTCTCTCAGAGTGTATATTATTAGTCCTGATTATCAATGTTAGTTAAAATAGGATCATGCCTGAAGCACTTATTACTGCAGACAATATTTCACTTAACCATCAAGGTAAAGACATCTTGGACAGTGTCAGTTTTAGATTGCATCAAGGTGAGTTTATTACCTTAATTGGACCAAATGGCGCTGGCAAAAGTTCACTCATTAAAGTTCTCCTAGGCCTAATCAATCAAGATAGCGGTACAGTTAAATACAGCAAAAATATCCGTCTTGGCTATACCCCGCAAACATTCTCACCGAATCCTTTTATTCCGATATCTGTAATTGATTTTTTATCCCTTAACCAAAAGGTCGAAATAGTTTTCATAAATGAAATAATTGAGTTAACAGGTATAGAGGGTCTCCTTGACTCTCCCCTAAAGAAACTTTCTGGGGGTGAATTACAAAAAGTTCTACTGGCAAGAGCACTGCTAAATAAACCTAATGTCCTTATCCTCGATGAGCCTGCACAAAATCTAGATATTGATGGACAAATGCAACTATACAAATTGATTCAAGATATCCACCAAAAAAATAATTGTGCTGTGCTTATGGTATCTCATGACCTTCATAGGGTAATGAAGGAGTCAACTCAAGTGCTATGTCTATATCATCACATTTGTTGCCAAGGCCACCCAGAGACAATTTTAAATGATGAGCAATTTAGTGACTTATTTGCCGACCAAATAAACGCTCTAATGACTACATACGAACATCATCACAACCATCAACATGAGCATTAAGTGGTAACTAAACACACTCTTGCTGATATAATTTAGCTCTTTTTTTCTGTTCCCATATTGTTATGAAACAAATTATAGAGTCTGCTTTCGAAGATAGGGCACTTCTGACCCCAGAATCGGCAAATAGTGAAATAAAGGAAGCTGTTGCAGAGACTATAAATCTACTTGATTCAGGAAAAGCAAGGGTTGCTGAACAAAATTCTATTGGGAACTGGCAAGTTAACGAGTGGCTGAAAAAGGCAGTCCTTCTGTCTTTTAGGCTGGATGATAACGAACCTATGGCAGGTGGATACACTCAATACTTTGACAAGGTGCCTTCTAAATTTATAAATACTACTCTAGAAGAGTTTCAAGCTAGTGGAGTTCGCGTTGTCCCGCCTGCAACCGCAAGACGTGGCTCATTTATAGCTCAAGATACGGTTTTAATGCCATCTTTTGTCAATATTGGTGCATATGTTGACTCTGGAACAATGGTTGACACTTGGGCCACTGTCGGCTCTTGTGCCCAGATAGGTAAAAATGTTCATCTTTCTGGAGGTGTTGGTATTGGAGGTGTTCTGGAACCATTGCAAGCCAATCCTACGATTATTGAAGATAATTGCTTTATTGGAGCCCGCTCTGAAGTTGTCGAAGGAGTGATTGTTGAAGAGGGTTCAGTCATATCAATGGGCGTCTATATTGGACAATCGACTAAAATCTTCAATCGTGAAACTG
>CAJWNF010000131.1 GCA_913044155.1 uncultured Gammaproteobacteria bacterium | reverse complement strand
TCTAACCCTATCTTTCCTTCCGGGTCGAATACAATCACGTCAAAAGGGTTGCCCAATATTTCTAGATAGTTTTTTGCATCAGCATACACGTCCTTATAGTTGATACCTATCATTTGGAGGTTTTCACTTTTTGCAATCTTCATGATGGCAGTATGCTCTGCCCGACAAGTAACACACCAAGACGCCCAAACATTAACCAATGAGAATTTCTCATTAATGAATAGACCATTAAGGTTTATAGGTTCTCCTGAAAATAATTCAGTTCCACTTACGTTAGGGAAAATCTTTCCGACTAGTGGAGAAGGAAGTTTGCGTGGATTAGAGTCAAGGCTGAGATAAAGAAATCCTGCCAAAATAACGAACAAGGCAAGTGGCAGAATTTTTTTCATTCCCCTGCAGAAGAGTTAAGTAAAGCATCTGCGACTTCCGGAGGCATATAGTTTTCATCATGCTTGGCAAGGACAGTAGTGGCTTCGAATAGGTCTTGAACAAGCGATCCGGTCGCAACAATACCCTGCCCTTCTCTAAATAGATCAGGCAGAATGCCCTTGTAACTTACCTTTATAATCTCACTGTTGTCTGTCAAAGAAAACACTACATTCATGTCTTCACGTATAACGCTGCCAGTCACAACGAGACCACCAAGCCTGAAGCTTTTTCCTACCGGAGCTTTATTTTCTATAATGTCAGTGGGCGTAAAAAAATAAAGCAAGTTATCATTAAATGCCTTCAAACCGAAGTAACCTGCTAAGGAAACACCCAGAACAAGAAGAGCAACTAAAACCATACGGTTTTGTCGTTTAGTCATCTTCTCTTGCGTACTTGTTTTTTAATGTAGCAAGAACTTTTTTATGGTTCCTTGATGTTCTGACAAAGAGTTCAGCGATCACCAAGAAAGTTACGCCATATGAGAGCCAGATATAGAACGCATATTTACCATAAGGCAAGAAAGATAAGGCTTCAGCTAAAGTCATGCTTGTTCTCCTGCAACTAGTTCACGAACCCAGCGAGAATTCTGTTCACGAACTAAAACCTCATCTTTTGCATTAAGTAACAGCAATAGCCCGTATAAAAACTGAAAAGCAAAAACCATGACAAGAAGCGGCCAAAGCATGTCAGGGTGGACCGATGGATTTGATATGTCTTCTAGTATTGCACCCTGATGGAGTGTGTTCCACCATTTAACAGAGTAATGAATAATAGGTAGATTGACTAGACCAACTATGGCCAAAATAGAACTAGCCTTGGCAGCTGTCTTTGGGTTATCAAAAGCGTTATTGAGTGCTATATAGGCAAGATACAAAAACAACAAAATAAGCTCTGATGTTAATCTTGCATCCCAAACCCACCAAGTGCCCCACATTGGTTTGCCCCATATAGCGCCAGTTGCTAGAGCAATCAATGTAAAGGATGCGCCTATTGGCGCTGAGACCTTAGCAACAACTTGTGCCATCTTTATTTGCCATATCAAGCCAATACCTCCAACAACTGCCATAATAAAATAAACCAGCATTGATAGCCATGCACTAGGTACGTGTATATACATAATCCTAAAGCTTTCACCTTGCTGATAGTCTGCAGGTGCAACCACTAAACCCCAATAAAGACCTAACAATGCAAGCCCAATAAAGGGCCATAAAAACCAAGGAATTAACTTGTTAATAGTTTCGTAGAATACTTTGGGCGAGGTAAGTCTCTGAATCCATTTCCACATCATTTGAGAATGCTAAAACAAAAGATATTATTTTAATGATTTCTGAGCTACATTGTTTCGTAAATAAGTTGGCTGAGGCAGCTTTAACGTCGCCATCTGTCCATTCTTAATTGCAGATAAAAATAAATCAATCAGGTCTCCCGATTCAGGATAAAAGCTCGATTCAATTCGGTTAACGCTACTCTGCAAGGTGAGTGATTCTTTGTAAGATTTCCAGCCACTGCCAACGCCAATGTAATCTTCATTAAGCTTGTCGACATTATCTGGCCCACAAATACGTTCATTTAGTAGTAAGCCGTGTTCGTAAATTGCCCAGTAAACCTCCCCCATACGAGCATCGACTGCGATAGCAATTTTTGCACTATTGAGACGACTTGCAGCTTTATAGCCAAGTAGTTCTAGAGTAGAAAAGCCCATCGTAGGAATATCACTTGCTAGAGACAGGCCCTGTACTACACCAACACACATCCTAACTCCTGTAAAGGCGCCAGGGCCTTTTGTATAGGCTATTGCATCAATCTCGTTAAGCTCTATATTGGTCTCACTAAATACTTCATCGCAGAGCTTTAAAATATGACTCGAGCTTTTTTCACGATTTAGAATGGCTCGGCTGGTTTTCTGACCTGAAATTGACAGGGTTATGGAGGCAGCCTCGGTACATGTATCTATCGCCAGTATATTCATTGCACAATCTTCTTGTATTTTCTATTCATCAACAAAATCATCTCTGCACGCTGATTTAAGCGTTCCGGAAATCTAGAAGGATTGTAATAGGAGGGTCCTTTCAATAAAGCAACAAGTTTGGCCATCTCATTCAAGCTAAGACTCTCTACTTTTTTTTCAAAGTAATAATTACTAGCAGCAGCAAAACCATGGAACGCTACAGAACCTTGTTGTGCTAAATATACCGTATTCATATAACGCTCAAGAATAAAATTCT
>CAJWNF010000130.1 GCA_913044155.1 uncultured Gammaproteobacteria bacterium | reverse complement strand
CATTGCGATTATTTTCACCCTTGAGCCATATAAACTGCTCAGGTTTAACAAAAAGGTTAGTTGCAAATGCTGCCCCAGTAACTTTGCGACAGCGTGAGCACTGACACATACCGAAGAACTCGAATGGACCACTCATTTGCCATGAGATTTCACCACACAGACATTCACCGTTTAGTGTTTTATTAGCCATCTTTTAAATCAATTAATTCTCTAGTCATGATAAACGTTAAGTTATTAATCTTTCTAAGATCAGCTTAGTCCCAAAGTAAGCTAAAACCAGTACTGAAAAAGCAATCTGAGTTGCTAATATAGCATTCCTCCCGCGCCAACCAAACATCTTATGACCAATAGCTATACCTACAAAGACAATCCACGCTATTACAGAGAGAAAGGTTTTATAGCTCAGATTTTGCTCAAAAAATTCATCAACGAAAATAAAGCCGGATGCTAGAGAAAGGGTAAGTAAGATACAACCCATTTTCAGTGTTTGAAAGAAAAAATCTTCCATGGTTTGAAGAGGCGGTAATTTATCAATAAAGGTATTTATATTGTGGTCATGTAGTAGTCTTTCTTGAATCTTTAATAGTATAGATTGAGCTACTGCTATGGAGAGCAATGCATATGCACCGACCGAGAGAAATACGTGTGATGCAATTGATATTGAAACGAGCTTGCTGTTTGTATCAGGAAACAGTAGCAATAATATAACTGAGACTGCAGTGAGCGGGTATACCAAAATTCCGATTACATGGACTGGTTTTGTGAGAGAGGTTAGAAAGAGCAAAGTAGCAACAACCCAAGAAATAAAACTGGTGCTAGTAACTAAACCAAAAAATATGCCATCTCCTTGCCAATAATCTTTCAGGATGTAGGCATGGGAAATGCATGCTATCAAGAGCAATAGGTTTGTGACTGCGCGGTGACGCTTGGTAATATTATCAAGCGCAAAGTATCGAGTTAAAAGGAGTGCCGCCAATAAATAGGTCGCAAAAGGAATGATGTAGAGAGGAGGCATCTATAACTCTATAATCTGAAAACCTATATAATACGATAATTTGACTCAAATTAATCGCAATGTTTGATAATTTATCTGACCGACTGTCCAATAGTTTTAAGGCTTTACAGGGCAAAAACAAACTATCTGAAGCAAACATAAAAGATGCAATTCGGGAAGTAAGGCGCTCTCTTTTAGAGGCCGATGTCGCTCTTGATGTTATCAAATTGTTTATAGAGCGAGTTCAAACAAAATCAATAGGACTAAAGGTAGGTGAAGGGTTAACTCCTTCGCAATCTTTTATTAAGTTAGTTGAGCAAGAGTTAACTGAAATCATTGGCGGTGAAAATATTGCATTGAATCTTGCAACTCAACCACCAGCAGTGATTATGCTAGCAGGTCTTCAAGGTACAGGTAAGACAACATCAATCGCAAAACTTGCACGCTATTTAAAAGAGAGAGAAAAGAAAAAAATTCTTGTTGTGAGTGCTGATGTATATCGGCCTGCAGCAATCCAGCAGTTAAAAGTTCTAGCAGAACAGGTTGGAGTCGATTTTTTTCCATCAAATCAAAATGACAGTCCTGAAAAAATAGTTTCAGAAGCTAAAAAGCAAGCCCAGAGCCAGTTCCATGATGTTCTTTTAGTTGATACGGCAGGACGTCTGCATATAGATGAAGAGATGATGTCTGAGGTGCAACTATTGCAGCAAAGAGTTAACCCGATTGAGACTTTATTTGTTGTTGACTCGATGACTGGACAGGATGCAGCTCATACAGCAAAAGCGTTTGCTGACACTTTGCCTTTGACAGGTATTATTCTGACTAAAACAGATGGCGACGCTCGTGGCGGTGCAGCCCTTTCTGTTAGACACATTACAGGCAAACCAATCAAATTTTTAGGTGTCGGAGAAAAGACCGATGCACTAGAGCCTTTCCATCCGGACAGGGTCGTTTCTCGTCTGCTAGGCATGGGGGATGTGTTGTCTCTGGTAGAAGAGATATCACGCAAGGTAGACCAGAAAAAAGCGAAAAAAACTGTCCAAAAAATGACAAAAGGCCGTTTCGATCTGGGTGATATGAAGGAGCAGTTAATCCAAATGCAGCAAATGGGAGGTATGGGCTCACTAATGGATAAATTGCCAGGTATGGGGAATATGCCGCAAAGTGTAAAAAATAAGGTTATTGATGATTCACAGAGTAAGCTAATGATAGCCATCATAGACTCAATGACACCCAAGGAAAGGACACACATTAAATTAATCAAGGGTTCACGAAAACAAAGAATTGCAAATGGTTCAGGAACTAACGTCCAGCAAGTAAATAAACTACTCAAACAGTTCGAAAAAATGCAAAAAACCATGAAAAAAATGAGTGGTGGAAAAATGAAAAAGATGATGCAGCAGATGAATCAGATGCAGGGCGAAGAGGGGATATCCGACTTTTCTAAAATGCCTGGTGGTTTGCCAGGCATGGGCGGGAAGAAGTTTCCATTCTAGATAAGAGTCAAAGTCATGAGTTTTACAAAGACAGTTGTCAAAAAATAGTTATTTTTTTGATTGATTTTTGCAATTATTCATATAAAATCAGCGAATTAAATTCTCACTGGGTCTTATTAAATGAAACTTAAATTACGTTTATTGGTAGTACTTTTTGTTGGTTTG
>CAJWNF010000129.1 GCA_913044155.1 uncultured Gammaproteobacteria bacterium | reverse complement strand
CAAATAAAAACTGAAATGGAGAAAATCCAGGCTCAGGCTTTTAAGATAGCTGGCGACGTTTTTAATCTTGATTCGCCTAAACAAATTCAGCAAATTTTGTTTAGTGAGGAGGGCTTAGGACTTGAACCTAAAAAAACAACGGCAAAAGGACAACCCTCAACCAATGAGGAAGCCCTCAAGTCGCTCGATCATCCCCTGGTAGATTTGATTATGTCATATCGTACATTGACTAAACTTAATTCTACTTATCTTGAAACCTTGCCAAAACAAATTAACAGTCAAACAGGTCGTCTACATACATCTTATCATCAGGCTGTTACAGCCACAGGGAGGTTGTCTTCTTCAAAACCCAATTTTCAAAATATCCCAATTCGCACAGAAGAGGGTGCGCGCATCAGGTCAGCCTTTGTAGCAGGACCAGAAAACGTGATTGTTGCAGCTGACTATTCACAAATAGAGTTAAGAATTATGGCTCATATTTCTGGAGACAAGAGTCTCCTTAAGGCTTTCAATGATAATGTTGATGTGCATCTTGCTACGGCCTCACAAGTCTTTGGCGTAAAGTTATCGGATGTCACTAAAGACCAACGACGCAAAGCAAAGGCAATTAATTTTGGCTTGATCTATGGAATGAGCGCTTTTGGATTGGCAAAGCAAATTGATGTTTCTAGGACTGAAGCTAAAAACTATATCGAAGACTACTTTAATAATTATCCTGGTGTTTTGGAGTATATGAATGATACAAAAGATAATGCCAAGTCTCAAGGCTTCGTAGAGACAATTTTAGGCAGAAGGCTATATCTACCTCAACTGAATTCGAAGAATAAAGTGCAACAGCAGCATGCACTCAGAACTGCAATTAATGCACCAATGCAAGGTACATCGGCAGACATTATTAAGATTGCAATGTTGGCTATACAAGAATGGATTGATAGCGAAAAAAATAATGTCAAAATGATTATGCAGGTACACGATGAATTAGTATTCGAAATGTCTGCTGATAATGCAAAAAATTATGCCCAAAAAATCCGCCTAATGATGGAAGAAGCAGCAACACTTAGTGTTCCGCTGATCGTTGATATAGGGATTGGTAATAGCTGGCAAGAGGCACACTAAATGATAAAGCTCTTATTGCATTGATTAAGTTTTTATATATTGCTCCATATATACAATCTATAGATAAACTAAAATACCAACTATATTTATTCATACCGACTAGTTAATCATGAAAGAGAAGTTGCAAAATTTACTCAATCAAAGTCTTTCTTCACTAGTTGTTAACGGTACTATTAGTGCATTACCCGCCAAAATTCGTATAGATCACACGAAAGATCAAAAACACGGCGACTATGCAACGAATGTCGCCCTCATCCTTGGCAAACAAAATAAATGTTCACCAACAGAACTTGCTAAAGTTATTATCGAACAGTTAGATGAGTCCGAATTTATTGAAAAAATGGAGATAGCTGGCCCAGGATTTATTAATTTTTTTCTTTCTGAGGAATCTAACGTCGCTGTTGTTAATGAAATTATCAGCCAAGGCGATTCTTATGGCAGCTCAAGTGTTGGCCAAGGTCAAAGAGTGCTCTTGGAGTTTGTATCTGCAAATCCAACGGGCCCTTTACATGTCGGTCATGGAAGAGGTGCCGCCTATGGCGCATCAATATCAAACCTATTGCGGGCGATTGGTTTTGAAGTTGACAATGAATACTATGTCAATGACGCCGGAAGGCAGATGGACATTTTAACTGTAAGCATTTTCTTGCGTTACTTAGAAATCATCGGAGAAAAGCCAAGGTTTCCTGATAACGCCTATCAGGGTGATTACATCAAGATAATAGCAAAAAGCATTGCCCTTAAGTATGCAAAAAAATGGCAAAAATTTGCATCAGAAGTGTTTGAAAATATTTGTAAAGATGGCAGTGAAGGTGGCAATAAAGAGCAGCATATTGATGAGCTTATCGAAAAAACTAAAACAATTTTAGGAGCTGACTATAAGAAAATCTTCCATATTGGCATTAATTCAATACTCGATGGTATCAAGGATGATTTGGCTGATTTCGGAGTAAATTATGAAAAGTGGTTTTCAGAACAATCATTAATTGACAATGGTTTAGCAAAGAGAACTGTTGAGGCGCTACAAAAAACTGGGCATGTTTATAAAAAAGATGACGCTCTTTGGTTCAAAACTACGGATTTTGGTGATGAAAAAGATCGAGTTGTAGTGCGCGATAATAACTTACACACCTACTTTGCTTCAGACATTGCTTATCATTTAGATAAATTTGAACGTGGCTATGACAAAATAATTAATATTTGGGGCGCTGATCACCATGGCTATATTGCTCGTGTGAAGGCTTCTATTTCGGCACTAAATCATGACCCCAATAAACTAGTAATATTATTGGTACAGTTTGCAAATTTATACAGGGGTGGCAAGAAGGTTCAAATGTCAACTCGTAGCGGCTCCTTTGTAACACTCGAAGAATTACGTAATGAGGTTGGCAATGATGCAGCACGTTTTTTTTATATTCTCAGAAAATCCGAGCAACACATGGACTTTGATCTCGACTTAGCAAAGTCAAAGACAAATGAAAATCCAGTTTTTTATATACAGTATGCACATGCACGCATTTGTTCAGTTTTTAGGCAAGCTGAAGAAAAAGG
>CAJWNF010000128.1 GCA_913044155.1 uncultured Gammaproteobacteria bacterium | reverse complement strand
ATAATCTTTCCTTTGAAACCAAGAAGATCACCAATAGTAGTAACTACAACCTTATCTACACTAGCAAGGTCTGATTTTTCAACGACATGTGCGACGCCTTCCCAGACAATGAGAACCTTGGCTTCACTGTCACTTAATACATGTTCTAACTCTCTTGTAGTGTAGAGAGGATTTACGTTAACAACAACAATTCCCGCCATCAGTGCACCATAAACGATGACCGGATAGGCTAGCATATTAGGCATCATAACGGCGATTCTGTCTCCAGGCTTGTAACTTTGACTAAGCCAAGAAGCAAAAGAATTTGCATGTTCAGAGAGCTCTTCAAAAGATATCTCAACACCATAATTTTCAAAAGCTATCTTTCCCTGATGTTTCCTACAAGTGTTGTTGAAAAAATCTACTAGATTAGCGTTCTCTTTAAAAAAGTCAGTCTCTTCGATATTGCTTGGTATATTGCTTTCCATATATTCCCCTCAGTTGAAATTAACCCTCCTTAACTTTATTTATCAATATTTCTTTAAATTGATTATAGACCTCTCCGTCTTTTTTATATGCATAACAAGAGTTTTCAAATTTTTTCCCAATAGATTTAACCTCTTCCAAGGAAATTTTATTTTTTCCTTTGAGTTTTTCTTCTTTCTCTGACCACAAAGTCTGGAAAGCTATCGTTGCTGCATGCGCCAATAAATCACTGATATGTCGACAACCCCTCTCTGCGCCTAGTGTTTTGATAACCATTCGATTAAACCCAGATACAATAAACTCGCCCTTTAATTTTTGACAGTTTTTGACTGCTTGCGGACAAACATTGTAAGGTGAAGAACCTATAACAGCCTCAATATCGATAATCTTTTTATGATTATCAATCGTCAGTCTAACGGCCATATCATGTAACGGCTCACCAGCACTAATATAACCTCTGTGCATATTTTCAAACGAATAAGTCTTGCTATCGACAAGAAAAACCTCTATATCCCATAGACCGTCTTCTCTTTTGTAGCCTTTTCCTTTAATAGTTCTGTTGTGTGATAAATCTCTCTTAACAGGTTTGCTTAACATCTATTCATCCCTTATAAAATATTATTTTTTGCTTGCTTGTATTGCTGCTCTAATTCTAACACCAAATCCTCTATACTTGGGACATTGGAAATAGAGCCTACTCCTTGGCCTGCAGAAAAAATGTCACGCCATCTTTTAGCAGTAACCTTGCTTATATCAAAATCAACCTTTAGTTTTTTCTTTATAAGAGGTATTGCCATTCTTTTTAAGTCTCTCAAGACCCCTTTAGCATTGCTCTGGTCAGTGGCAATGCCTGCCTCGTTGAGAGACTGTTCTAGCCAATTCCCATTAATACCGGTAATCTTGTTTGATTTGATAATCTGGTTTGCGGATGAATTAATCACCATATCCTTGTATTTATCGCTGGCATCACTCTCCTCTGTAGCGATAAAGCGTGTACCCATATACGCCAAATCAGCTCCCAACGCTTGAATCGCTAGAACTGACTCTCCGGTACTGATACTTCCGCCAACCACAATAATGCCATCAAATATCTCTTTTACCTCCGATACAAAGGCAAATACTGACAAATCACCTGTATGGCCTCCTGCACCATTACAAACCAAAATCAGACCATCTACACCTGCATCGATTGCTTTTTTAGAGTGATATAAATTGATCACATCTGAAAAAACTAAGCCGCCATACGAATGCACTTTCTCAACCACATGTTGAGGGTTGCCCAGAGAGGTTATAACAATTGGTGGTTTGTATTTGACGATTAGTTCTATGTCATCATTACTGCGAGCATACATCTTACTGACAATAATATTGACCGCCCAGGGTGGCGCATTTTCACCACTACCTAGAGCGCTTGTTATGTCTGCAAAGCGCTGATCTAAATCTTCCAATGTTCTTGCATTTGCGGTTGGAAAGGACCCAACAATGCCAGCACGAGAGGAGGCAATAACCATCCTTGAGTTTGAAATAATAAACATAGGTGACTGGATAATCGGCAGTCTTAGTTTCTCAATAAACTGTTTATTTTTCATCTAGTTTCTTATATTTTTTATAATGCCGGCAGCGCCCATACCGGTTCCAATGCACATTGTCACCATGCCATAATCAATATTGTCTCTTTGCATTGCAGATAGCAATGTGGCTATTCTAATTGACCCTGTAGCACCTAGTGGATGACCAAGCGCTATCGCACCACCGAGTGGGTTGACCTTTTCCAAGTCAAGATTTAACTCATTGATGACAGCTAAAGATTGCGCTGCAAAGGCTTCATTGAGCTCTATCCAGCCAATATCGTCAATACTCAAATCGACAGATTTCAAAACCTTGGGGATAGCCTTCACTGGGCCAATGCCCATTACTTCTGCAGGCACTCCGGCAACAGAAAAGCCCAAAAATTCCGCTTTCGGATTTAAGTTATATTTTTCAAGTGCCTCTTCACTTGCAACTAAAACTGCAGCAGCTCCGTCTGACATTTGCGAGCTGTTCCCTGCGGTTACGGTACCGTTTTGAACAAAAGCGGTTCTTAGTTTTCCTAGCACCTCGGTACTGGTGCCTTCTCTTGGCCCTTCATCTTTGGAAACGATATTAGTTGCTGTTTCGTATTCTTTTGAATCCAAAGAGTAGGTAGTTTCATTCGTTGTAATCGGGGAAATCTCTTCTTCAAATAGGC
>CAJWNF010000127.1 GCA_913044155.1 uncultured Gammaproteobacteria bacterium | reverse complement strand
GGGTGTTTGTTACCTAACTTACTAATAAATTTTTTATTATTTGCGATTAGAAATATTTCGCCAAATTTATCACTTAAGGCGATAGCAAGAGCGCTACCCCAAGCTCCAGCACCAACAATTACAAGAGATTTTTTCATGATTATTTTTTAATTGGAAGTCCTTGCTTTTGCCAAGCATCGAAGCCACCTTTTAGACTGTATACATTTTCAAATTGGTTTTTACAAAGAAGGTCAGCAATACGGTTTGCACGCATACCATTCTTGCAGTATGTTAATATTTTTTTTGATTTATCTAATGAATCAAGTTTCCCTTTTACCTGTGCCATAGGTATATGTATGGCAGACTTTATAAAGCCAGACGATCTTTCTTTATCTTCACGCACATCTATAATAATTAAATCGTCATCATCCATCAGAGAGATTGCTCCGTTGGTATCAACAACCTGGTACTTTTTTAGTTTATCGCTATAGATATTGGCAATAAATAATACAATCAGAGCAAAGAGCGTCCCGGTTAGTAATAGTTCGCTTTGTAAAAAATCAATCAGTTCGGTCATTAGTTATGTTCCTGTAAAAAAGTGTTCAACATTTGATGGCCATGTTCGGTTAGTATTGATTCAGGGTGAAATTGAACACCTTCCACGGCTAATGTTTTGTGGCGTACACCCATTATCTCTTCAATATTCCCCGACTCATCATTAGTCCAGGCTGTTACTTCAAAACAATCAGGCAAAGTTTCTTGCTCTGCAACTAGAGAATGATATCTGGTTGCGTTAAGTGGGCTTTCTAGGCCATCAAATACCCCTTTCCCGGTATGTAAAATAGCTGAAACTTTTCCATGCATGATTCTTTTTGCGCCAATAATTTTACCTCCAAAAGCTTGTACAATT
Source organism: uncultured Gammaproteobacteria bacterium (assembly GCA_913044155.1). The sequence continues at coordinate 1,805 of CAJWNF010000127.1, read as the reverse complement.
GCCTGGAACCCTAAACATACCCCCAGGATAGGAATATTGCCAGAGAGTCTATCTATAAGTTCAAGGGAAATACCGGCCTCATTTGGGGTGCAAGGTCCAGGGGATATAACTATATAATTCGGTTTTATTTTTTCAATTTCATCGAGCGTGATTTCGTCATTACGATAGACGCTAACCTTTTGTCCTAATTCACCAAAATACTGAACTAAGTTGTATGTAAACGAGTCGTAATTGTCAATCATTAAAAGCATAAAAACCTTTGTTTATTTAGCTTTACCAGAAACAGACGTCATTTTACAGACAAAAACGAGACAAAGTTAAGACACTGAAAATAGCAATTAGAATCTTTAAAGCCAGATGTTTTAAATCTCTCAAGATGGGTATCTTTACTTTCAGTTATCATGATATTTTCCAGGGATTGACGCTTCTTCGATATTTCTAATTCACTATAACCATTAGCGCGTTTATAATCCATGTGGAGTTTTGTAATAATGTTTTGTTTTTGCTGAATATCAAAATGTATCTTTTCACTGACGATTAGAATGCCTCCCTGATTTAGCCCTTGATATATTCTATTTATTAAAGCTGAGCGTTTTTCAACTTCTATAAATTGGAGGGTAAGATTTAAAACAACTATAGAGGCATTTTCAATATTAATATCATTAATATCGCTACAAATAACAGCTAAATTATCAATTTTGCTGGTGAGATTTTCTTTGCATTGTTTAACCATCTCTTGAGAATTATCTACAGCAATGAATTTGTTGTTTTTTGATTTATTATTTAGCGCTAAAGCGAGAGTTATAGCTCCAGTAGAGGCTCCTAAATCATAAAAATTAGTATTGTCTTGTCCATATGTTCGAACCAATAGACCAACCATTTGTATCATTGCTTCATAGCCTGGAACTGAGCGTCTTACCATATCATCAAAAACAGCAACAACGGTATCGTCAAAGCGAAAGTCGGCAATGTCGCTATCATTATTAAACAGATCATCACGCATAAAGATGCTCCAGAAAAATTTCACTGACAAGTAGTTTGGTTTTTGCTATTGTAAAAGTTGATCGCCTTGCCCAAGTATTGCTGTATTTTCCAACCTCTAGATGTCCACGTTTGATGGTCTGATCATTAAAAAGAATTTCACCTAACGGCTTTGAACCTATTGTAAGAATATCTTCGGTATCAGGCGTTTTTGGAATAACAGAGCGCGCAAATACAACGGCTTGACTGTTCCCAATTAGCTCGACTTCTCTGACAATGATTGTATTTTTTTTATTAATATTGAGTAATTTCAACTCACATTGATATGGATTATTTTCCTGCTGTGATAGAACATTGACGCAAAAGTCATCATATTTATTTCGAAGTTTGGCTGTTAATGATTGATTGTCTAATAACCAGACAATGACATGCTCAGGAATGTTTTCATTAACACTAAATGGCCGCCACTGAAATTTATCTGGATTGAACATAACAAAGGCATTTTACAAGAGTCTGATAGTTGCGTAAATTCTATGCTAATGAGTTATTGAAATAATTTATGCATTAGCATAGTGAGATTTATCACTATCAATCCAGCGATTGATTAGGGAATGCTGGTCCTTCTCGTCTCCTTCTAACATTTGTGATGCATAATAACCAGCTTGTTTAAGTAGGTAGGCGTCTCTTGCAATGTTGGCAATTTTCATATCGGCAATACCAGTTTGTTGGGTTCCTAGAACTTCTCCAGGCCCTCTCAACTCCAGGTCTTTTTGAGCAATTACAAAACCATCGTTGCTGTGACGAAGGATATCAAGTCTTTGTTT
>CAJWNF010000126.1 GCA_913044155.1 uncultured Gammaproteobacteria bacterium | reverse complement strand
CATTAAAGGGGAGATAGAAAGTGTGGCCTAGAGTTTTGTTTCTTTTTTGTCTCTCTTTGAGTTTTAAAGTAAGTGCAGTTACGATCGAAGAGTTCAGTTCGGAATTAATGAAATCGCATCCATATTTTTTGCAGCAATCACTTAGTGAAAAGGTTAGCATTATCGATCAAAAAGATGCATTGGTGTATTCAGATTGGACAATTCAGGCAGGTGCTAGCGAGTCCTATGCATCGGGCGAAGACCAGTCTGCTAAACTCTATGACGACCGCTATATAACGGGCTATGAGGTTTCTGCGGCGAAAAAATTTCCTGACACGGGTGGAAGCCTTACACTAGGCCATTCATGGAATATAACTGACACTGATGTGAACTCTGTCAATACAAACCTCAACTCTAACTCTTTTTCACTAGACTATACAAGGCCTCTTTCACAAAATAAAGACGGCATAAACGACAGACTTGCCGCTGATATTGCGACGATTGACACGCAATCAAAACAAATCAGCCTTCAAGAACAGTCTGAAAATTATCTCGCTTCAAAACTGAAAAAGTTCATTGATTTAGCTCATGCACAAGAAAAAGAGAAACTATACCGGGACCAGTTGGAATTAACCAAGGACCAATTGAGCTTGGCAGAAAAAAAATTCAACCAGTCTTTGATTGAAAAGACTACACTCCTGCAAGAGCAAGATTCATATACCAGGGCTGACCAGCAATGGCTTCAATCCAGGCTGGATTTAGCAAATTTGCAGCAAGAGTTGTCGTCTCTGATTGGTATTAGTGCAAACAGTATGGTGGTTGAGCTAGATTTATTTGAGAAACGACCAATTGCTCAAATTGATGCAGCTAATTTCGTTATAAGATCAAGGACCCTGCAGCAGCTCGATTTTGACAAGCTTAAACTAAAACGACAGCTTGTCACATATAAAGATAAAAACAAGGCAAATGTTAATTTGACTATGGGAATTGCAAGTCAAGGGGAGCATGACAAGTTCTTTAAAAGCCTTTCAAACCGTGACTATTCATGGAATGTAGGAGTGAATGTGTCTTACCCAATTAATCCAGTAAAGGAGTCTTTAGATATTCAACGTGCAGAAATCAATATAGCTCAAATAGACGCGCAGAAAAGTGAAAAAGTAATTGAAATCGAGCAACAAATTAGTTTCCTAGTTTCTCAAATTAATCTATTGGATGAGTTAATGACTATTAATGCAAAGCAAGTTCAGTTGTCAAATCAGAAGATTGCCGAAGAAGCTATTAAATATAAAGAAGCTCGTGGACAAAAAAGTTTATTGATATCAGCTCAAAAAAATGCTAATCAAACGCTACTTAGTAGTATACAGACAGCTACAAATTATCAAAAAACTATCATTGATTACCGAGCTGCTATTGACCAATTATTGGATTAAACTGGATCCAATTACTGATATAGCTGAATTGGCTTATTGTAGATAAAATGATGATTAAGTTATTCCTGTTTTTTTGTTCTAAATTGCCACTCAAGATGAATCATTTTGCGGGAAGTTTTGTTGGTTTATTAATCTACTTAATTAATTCCAAGTCTAAAAAGGTTGCAACTAGCAATATTGATATCTGCTTCCCTGAAATGTCGAAAGTTGAGAAACGCATATTGGTCAAAAAATCTCTAATCGAAACTGGTAAAAATCTAACAGAATCAGCGCTAATTTGGAATCAAAGTTTCGATGAAAACGAGAAATATATACGCAACATTTATGGTCAGCAATATATGGAGCAGAACAATAAAACTATACTGCTTGTACCTCATATTGGTTGCTGGGAAATTACGGGTAGGGTTATTGCCCTTAAAAGGCCGGTTACTTTTTTATACAAACCTCTAAAAAAGGATGAACAAAATCAGTATCTGTTTGAGCGCAGAAATCAAGGCAATCTGATTATGGCAAGTGCTGACAAGTCTGGCGTTTTGAAATTACAGCGTGCGTTAAAGAAGGGTCAGCTTATAGGAATTTTGCCGGACCAGAATCCCGGGGAAGAGGGCACAGTGATGGCACCTTTTTTTAATAGGCAAGTAAGCACTATGACTTTACTGGTAAGGCTGGCAAAAAAACATCAAGCCAAAGTCGTTATGTTGTGGGCTAATCGGCTCGAAAAAGGCAAAGGCTTCGATCTTAACTTTGAGCCAATCGAGCTCAACCTAGATAGCGATGATGTGCTTGAGCAGGTCACTTTAATGAATAAATCAATAGAGCGCTTAATTGAGCGATTTCCAGAGCAATATATGTGGACTTATAAGCGCTTCAAGTCAGCAAACTCTTATGATTAAGATGCCTCTATTCACCTACTATTAGCCATATCATTTAGGGCTGTGTCAAGAGAACATTTAAAACAATAATGGTATAATTATCCTATGAAAATAATTGATGACGTGCGCAGTGTTTTTAAGCGCGACCCGGCCGCCCGAAATGTTTTTGAGATTCTGACCTGTTATTCAGGTGTTCAAGCAGTGATTATCTATAGATTTACCCATTTCCTTTGGAAATGCAAGTTATATTGGTTGGCACGATTTATCTCGACATTTGCGCGCTGGATAACTGGTATTGAGATTCATCCAGGTGCCGTCATCGGGCGCCGTTTTTTTATTGACCATGGGATGGGAGTTGTAATCGGCGAGACTGCTGAAATTGGCGATGACTGCATGATGTATCATGGCGTCACCCTTGGCGGTACTACTTGGGACAAGGTGAAGCGTCATCCAACACTTAAAGATGGAGTGATTA
>CAJWNF010000125.1 GCA_913044155.1 uncultured Gammaproteobacteria bacterium | reverse complement strand
ATCCAGATCTATTAGTGCACAGAGCAATTAAACGTGTGATAAATAAAAAGACCCGAAAGTCATCCAAAAAAATGATTCAGCTTGGTGAACACTTGTCAATGACTGAAAGAAGGGCAGACGACGCTACTAGAGATGTAGAGCAGTGGCTTAAATGTGAATACATGAGAGATAAGGTCGGCGAAGAATATAGCGGTGTTATTTCGGGTGTTGCTGGTTTCGGGTTTTTTGTTGAATTGAGCGATATTTTTATTGAAGGAATGATTGCTGTACGTGATTTGAGAGACGATTATTATATCTATGATGAAATCCATCATAAACTTATAGGTCAAGCAGCTGGGAAGATTTTTCGTTTAGGAGATGTGGTCCATATCAAGGTTGCATCAGTCAGCCTTGATGATCGAAAGATTAGTTTTTTGCTAGTCGATTAGTTTAAATTGAAGCTTTTACTAACCAGTAATTGCGCCTTCTGATGCGGAATGTACAAGTTTTGCATATTTAGCTAAAACACCTTTCTTATAGCGAGGAGTGGGCTGTTTCCAGTTTGACAGTCTTTGTGCAATGGCTGAATCATCAATCAGTAGCTCGAGTTTGTTATTTTCTGCATCAATCAAAATTTCGTCGCCATCTTCAATGATGGCTAGTGGGCCGCCACTAAATGCTTCAGGAGTTATATGGCCAACCACAAATCCATGTGTACCGCCAGAGAATCTACCGTCGGTAATTAAGGCAACCTTTTCGCCCAAGCCTTTTCCCATGACGGCTGAGGTTGGCGCCAGCATTTCTCTCATTCCTGGGCCCCCTTTAGGACCTTCATAGCGAATTACAATCACGTCACCTTCAGAAATCTGATCGTTTAGGATGGCCTGCAGTGCATCCTCTTCACATGCAAATGTTTTTGCTCTACCTTTGAAGGTTAAACCTTCTTTTCCAGTTATTTTCGCTACAGCTCCTTCAGCTGCCAAGTTGCCACGCAGAATTCTGAGATGTGAATCCTCCTTGATTGGATTATCTAGAGACATAATGATTTGCTGAGCTTTATCGTAGGGCTCTACATCCTTAAGATTCTCTGCTAAAGTTTTGCCTGTCACAGTTATACAGTCTCCGTGAAGCAAGCCAGCATCAAGCAGCATCTTCATTAAAGGTAGCGTACCACCAATTTCAACCACTTCACTCATCATATATTTGCCAGAAGGCTTAAGGTCTGCAAGGACTGGCACCTTGGCGCCAATTCTAGTAAAGTCATCTATAGTCAAATCGACATTAATAGCACTAGCCATAGCAATCAAATGAAGCACCGCATTGGTTGAGCCACCCAAGGTAATGATCACTGTGATGGCGTTCTCGAAAGCTTTCTTTGTCATGATGTCGCTTGGCTTAATGTCTTTTTCGAGCAAATTGAAGACAGCCTCTCCGGCACGCCTTGAGTCGCTATTTTTGTCTTCAGATATTGCATCCTGTGCAGATGAATTTGGCAGACTCATGCCAAGCGCTTCAATGGCTGAAGCCATAGTGTTGGCGGTATACATGCCGCCACACGAGCCTGCGCCAGGTATCGCTTTTGACTCAATTTGCTCCAACTCAATATCACTTATATCATTGTTGGCTCTTCTACCGACAGCTTCAAAGACGCTGACAATATCGGTATGGTTGTCTCCAGGCTGTATTGTTCCTCCATAAACAAAAACAGATGGTCGATTGAGCCTAGCCAGGCCGATAATACAGCCAGGCATGTTTTTGTCGCAACCGCCAATTGCAACAACACCATCGAATCCTTGGCAGCCAACAACTGTTTCTATTGAGTCGGCAATCACTTCACGGGAAACAAGAGAATACTTCATTCCTTCTGAGCCCATTGAAATCCCGTCTGAAATAGTAATTGTATTGAAAATTACTGCCTTTCCACCAGCTCCATTGACACCTATCTCTGTTTCTTCTGCCAGCTTATTGATGTGCATATTGCAAGGAGTCACCATGGACCATGTCGAAGCTATACCAACCTGAGGTTTTTTAAAATCTTCCTTCTTAAAACCAACTGGATAAAGCATAGAGCGGGAAGGCGCTCTTTCGTAACCGTCTACAACCTGAGAGGAAAATTTTCTATTATTTGACATCTAATCTAAAGGAGCAAAAAATATAAATTTTAGACTAAAATAGGGCGCTTCAAATACCAATTAAATCAAGAGTTGGACAAGATCACCCAATTATTAGAGTTAATGCAGCCATTCGTTGAAGAAGGAAGGTTGTTAGAGAGGAGCTATGAATATCTAAGCGATTGTTTAGATGATTTCGTTGTTGTCTCTGATGAAAACCGCATAATCGCCTGTGCTGGACTTAGGTTATACGAAAAAGAGCAATTCGGTGAAATTTATGCCTTTGTTGTTAACAAGGCATACCACAACACCGGCATTTCAAAGAAATTGATGGATAAATTGATGAACAAGGCAAAAAAATTAAATCTTGAATGCGTTTTTGCTCTATCCAAACATGGCGGACATTTTTTTCATCGCCATCAATTTATTGAGGATGATATCACTTCTCTGCCAATTAGCCGTCAAAAGAGTTATGATTACCAACGCAAATCATCAATATACTCAAGGAGGCTTTAATAGTGACTCACCAAGACTTATTTGGAATTTTGACTTAAAAGGCTACTTTTTAGAGCCCAATCGATGAATTTTTTTGTATCAATTTTTTCAGCGCTGAACTTTTCTCTTAGCAGGTGGTTTTCCTTTCTTTGAAAGAAAATTAAACTTAAA
>CAJWNF010000124.1 GCA_913044155.1 uncultured Gammaproteobacteria bacterium | reverse complement strand
TTGAAGGCACCCTGAAAGGCTCAAAAATAAAGCCTCTAAATACAAAAACCAGCAACAATACAGGAAATAACTCTATTGACCATTGCACAATTTTCGGCCGATGTGAATGTGATTCAGTTCTTGAAAACTTTAAAAAAATTAAAAAATTAAAAAACTTAGATATGCTTGATTTTTTTTCTGAGGATGCTTCAAGCGTAGTTAGTGTGGTTGATTTAGCAGAGAAAAATAATAGATCAATCAATACAATTGCAATCGCCAATAACATAGCAACAAACAACCAAGTTAATACATCCCAGGCAAAAAATGCTTCCGCATTTTCAATAGTCATATTTTTCTCTCATGAACAAAATGGTTACATTATATCCATTAACTTAAAACCGATTAAATGGTTTAGTTAATCAAACTCTTCAATATTGGCTCCAATCGTGTTGGCTAACTCAACAAAATTTGGAAAAGAGGTTTTAACGTTATCAACACCTTCAATTTTGATATCAAAATTACATGCAGCTGATGCAACAGCAAAAGACATCGAAACACGATGATCGTGATGCGATTTTATTGGAGCGCTTGGTTTGCTGAATTGCCCACCCTGTATGTGAATGCCATCATCTAAAACTTCAGTTTTAATACCAAGAACTTTCAGCCCATCCGCCATAACTTGAATTCTGTCCGATTCCTTCACTCTTAATTCTTTTGCGCCAGTGAGTAGCGTTTCGCCTTCAGCACAACTTGCTGCAATAAAAAGAACTGGAAACTCGTCAATCGCTAAAGGTACGAGTTCATTAGGAATTTCAATTCCTTTCAAATCTGCCGATCTAACTTGAATATCAGCAGTTTTTTCACCAGCCATCTCTGTTTCGTTGCTTATAGTTATGTCAGCACCCATAAGCTTAAGTATTTCGATAATTCCAGTTCTAGTTGGATTGATGTTGATAGCCTTAAGTGTTAAATCAGCATTCTTAGCGATACTAGCAGCTACCATAAAAAAAGCGGCCGAAGAGATATCACTAGGAATATCGATGTCACATGCCTCTAACTCACCGCCGCCATATAGCGTAATACAGTTATCAGAACAAGTCACTTGATAGCCAAAACCTCTCAGCATTCTTTCAGTGTGGTCTCTGGTAGTTACATTCTCGACTATGCAGGTTTCTCCTTCTGCATACAGGCCAGCCAATAAAAGACATGATTTTATTTGTGCAGATGCAATCGGCAATTCATAAGTAATGGCTTTTAATGGTTGATTGCCAGAAATAGAAAGCGGTGGTTTAGAATTAACACCATAAATTTTTGCGCCCATTTGACGTAAAGGATCGATAATTCGATCCATTGGTCTTTTTGATAAAGACTCATCACCACAAAGTTCAGAGTCGAAACTTTGAGCACTGAGCAAACCTGACATCAAGCGAATAGAGGTGCCAGAATTCCCTAAATTAAGCGGTTTAGTGGGAGCTTTTAAACCATGCATACCTAAACCTTTAATTGTTAACTTTGAGCCTGATTGTTCAATGTCAACGCCCATTTTTTGAAATGATTTCAAGGTAGCTAAACTATCGTTACCTTCAAGGAAACCACTCACTTTGGTGACTCCATTAGCAATAGACCCCATCATAATTGCCCGATGAGAAATGGATTTGTCTCCAGGTATAGTTATAACACCGCTTAGTGAGTTACATGGAGATACTAGAAAGTCACTCATCAATAAACCTTAATCTAGCCATGAATCACGTGTAGCTTTGGCATTGCTGAACATTGACTCTAATTGCTCCATATCGTCATTATCAATAGCTTCAGAAAGTGCACTTAATGATTTTTGATATCCTTTTATATGTGCAATAATTTCATCTTTATTATTGAGACAAATATCTCTCCACATGACCGCGTCTCCAGAAGCTATCCTAGAGAAATCTTTGAATCCACCGGCAGCATAGATTGAGGCACTGGGATTTTGGCTAATCAGGTAATTCATTAGCGAAAAGGCAAGCATATGCGGGAGGTGTGAAGTCATTCCGAGCAATTTGTCATGCGATTCTGGAGTCATAAAATCAACCTCAGAGCCTACTTTTTCCCACATATTTTGTACACGACTTATACTCTCATCGTCATTGTTTTCTAGAGGTGTAATGATGACTTTCTTATTGACAAATAATTCACCATCACAAGCCTCGAAACCACTTTTTTCTTTTCCGGCGATTGGATGGGCTAGAATAAAATTATTCGGCAGGTCGCCAAATACTTTTTTAGCTACATCAATAACGCTCCTCTTGGTGCTCCCGACATCAGTTACAAGGGTGGTATTTTTTAGGTAAGGTTTAATGCCTCTAAGTACTTCCTCATAACTCCCAACAGGGGTTGCTATGATAACAATATCGGAATTAATGATTGCCTCTTTGGGTTCGGTAGAGCATTCGTCGATAATGTTAAGCTCTTTTGCCTTTTCAAGCCTGACAGCGTCCCTGCCATAACCACAGATTGATTTTGCTTGACCAGTGTTTTTTAGAGCCTTTGCTAAGGATGATCCGATTAAACCGACACCTATAATGCATACTTTTTCAATCATAATATTTTTTTCAAAGCTTGTATTAAGTAAATATTCTCTTCAGCTGTTCCAACAGAGATTCTGAGAAAATTTGGTATTTCAATTGGTCTCACAATTACACCTTCTTTTAAAAGTTTTTCATAGGTCTCAAGTGCATTATCAAACTCAACAGCTATGAAATTCGCTGAAGATTTAATATAGTTTAAATTTAAACTCTTAAAACA
>CAJWNF010000123.1 GCA_913044155.1 uncultured Gammaproteobacteria bacterium | reverse complement strand
AATTCCAATCGCTATGCTCTTGTTTCGCTAATTAAACAGGCCGGATGTGAGGTTGTTAATTTAGGCAATGTAGAGGACAAATTAAGTGCGACTTGTAGCGCCCTAGAAAACCTTGAAAAGAAATGCGACTTGATTATGACTACAGGCGGAGTCTCCGTTGGAGAGGAGGATCATGTTAGACCAGCGGTAGAAAGCCTCGGTGAATTGAAATTGTGGAAAATTCGCATGAAACCCGGCAAACCCTTGGCCTATGGAAGAATTAACAAAACACCTTTTATTGGCCTTCCTGGCAATCCAGTTTCCAGCTTTGTGACATACTGTATATTTGCATTACCGTATATCAAAAAAATGCAAGGTAACGAAAAATACAAACCAAAATCAATAAAGGTGAAAGCTAATTTTAATTGTAAGCGTGCAAAACCAAGGCGAGAGTTCGCTCGCGCACGTCTCGATTACTCAACAGGTTCTCCAGTGGCTAACCTATACCCTAAACAGGGCTCAGACGTTATGAGCTCAATTGTTTGGTCTGATGGCTTAATTGAAATACCTGAAGATACGACTTTTGAGGTTGGAGAAACACTTAACTTCTTTCCCATTAATGAGTTAACAGAATGACTAAATTAAGTCATATTAACGAAAAAGGCGACGCACAAATGGTTGATGTTTCTGATAAAGCAAGCACTAATCGTGAAGCGAAAGCGAGGGCAATTGTTTCAATGAAAGCAGAAACACTGGAATTGATAGTTTCTGGCTCACACAAGAAAGGCGATGTTATCGCTGTTGCAAAGATTGCCGGCATTCAAGCAGCAAAAAAATGCTCTGAACTTATTCCATTATGCCATCCACTTATGCTTTCTAAGGTAAGTGTCGATATTAACCCAAACAAAGAAAAATCCTGCATAGAAATTCAGGCAACTGCAAAACTTAAAGGCACTACTGGCGTTGAAATGGAAGCTTTAACTGCAGCAAGCATTGCAGCACTTACTATTTATGACATGTGTAAGGCGGTAGATCGGTTTATGCATATTGACAATGTCCAATTACTAGAAAAAAAAGGTGGTAAGTCGGGCCACTGGAAGCTTTAGCGATGAATCAATTAATCGACCCATTTAATCGCAAAATTACCTATTTAAGAGTATCCGTGACTGACCATTGCAACTATAGATGTCACTATTGTCGTGATGAAGAACATCAAACTCACACCACCCGATCTGAAGTTCTGTCATTTGAAGAAATTACCAAAATCGTCGGACTCTTTGCAAAACTAGGCGTTACAAAAGTTAGACTTACAGGTGGAGAGCCTTTACTTCGCAAAAATATCCTTGATTTAACCAAAATGCTTGGAAACATTAACGGTTTAACCGATATACCACTCTCAACAAATGCACACCTACTGGCATCTTTTGCGGCTAAATTAAAGGACCATGGCATCAATAGAGCCAATATTTCACTTGACTCGCTTATTCCTAAACGTTTTACTGAAATTACCCGAAATGGAGACTTAACAAAAGTTCTCAAAGGTATTGATACAGCAATAGCAGTTGGCATGAGTCCTATAAAACTTAATATGGTCGTTATGAAAGGTATAAACGATGATGAGATCGAATCAATGATTGATTTTGCGATTGACCGGGCTGTGGATATTCGTTTCATAGAAACTATGCCCGTCGGGCTGGCTGGTATTGGAGCTGTCGATAGACACTATAGCGAAAAAGAAATCCTAGAAAGAGTATACAAAAAGATTGGTGAAAAACTTGTCTCAACAACTACCAAACAAACTGACGGCCCTGCCAAACCAATGCTGATTGATGGAACCAATACTAGTGTTGCAACAATTTCTGCAGTATCTAACCATTTTTGTAACTCATGCAATCGAGTAAGATTGACCGCTAAAGGTGACTTAATTCTTTGTCTTGGACAAGAAAACTCGATCTCTCTTCGTGACGCAGTTCGTTCGAGTATGTCTGATGAAGAAATCAATAATTTAATTATTAATGCAATTAATAAAAAGCCAGAAAAACATTTCTTTAGTTCTGTCATTGACAATATCAGCGACCAACAAATGGTGGAGATTGGTGGATGAAAATTATCTATTTTGCTTCGCTAAAAGAAAACCTGAACACTAGTCATGACGAGATTAGCGTTGCTTCTCCAGTATCCGTTGCAATCATTAAAAAACAACTGATTGAGAAATACGGGGATCAACACTTTCCTGACAATATCTTGTGCGCAGTCAATCATGAAATGGCCAATGAAAGCACCAAAGTTTGTGAAAGCGATGAGGTTGCATTTTTTCCACCTGTAACTGGAGGTTAAAGTTTCATATGAGCGAAAATACTATAAAAATTGGATTTCTTACTATTTCTGACAGGGCTTCTCGTGGTGTTTATGAAGATATCAGTGGTCCCGCGATGCAAGAGTGGATTTCAAAGGCAGTAACAAACTCATATGAGGTAGTCTCAAGAATTATTGAGGATGAACAGCCTGTAATCGAAAAAACCCTTATCGAGATGAGTGACACTCTTGGCTGCAATTTAATTCTCACCACTGGTGGAACTGGCCCGACTACCAGAGATGTGACACCTGAGGCTACCCAATCTGTTTGTGAAAGAATCTTTGACGGTTTTGCCGAGCAAATGAGAAAAGTGTCTCTTCGTACTGTACCGACTGCCATTCTATCTCGTCAAATTGCTGGAACTAGAGGCAATAGTCTAATTATTAATCTGCCAGGAAAGCCTGTGGCTATTGCTGTATGTCTTAGTGC
>CAJWNF010000122.1 GCA_913044155.1 uncultured Gammaproteobacteria bacterium | reverse complement strand
TGACATGGCAGAGAATGGACCGAGAATCAACAAGGCATATTGCTCAAACTGCCTCCAGAATATCTAGACTGGAAGGGATGGAAGGACATGCCAGGGCTTCAGATATCAGGCTAAGTAAATATTTTCCAAATGAAACATTTGATTTGGGCACCCCGGTTCAGGAATAGATTACCAATGGAGTTAGGTAGTCTTGATATTATCGACTATTGGTTTTCTGAGAATAGTGAAAAGTATTGGTTTTCCTCTACACCTGAAATAGATAAAGAAATTAAGCAGCATTATGAACAGTTATGGCAAAGCGCTGCTGATGGAATGTACGATGAATGGCAGAATTCTCCCGAAGGCTCCTTAGCGCTAGTCATAATATTAGACCAATTTCCTCTCAATATGTTCAGAGGTCAGCCTAAAAGTTTTCAAACAGAGAGTAAAGCTGTAAAGATTGCCATGAATGCAATTAGTCATGGTTTTGATAGAAAATTGAGCGAAGAAAAGTTACTTTTTTTATTCATGCCATTGATGCATAGCGAAAATATGAAAGATCAAGATCTGCAGGTTAGGCTTTTTCAAAAATATAACTTCAACCTAGAATACTCAAAGCATCACAGAGATATAATAAAAAGATTCGGAAGGTTCCCACACAGGAATGATATATTGGGTAGGAAGAGTACGGAGGCAGAAATAAAATACCTACAGTCTGATAGCGCCTTTAAAGGCTAAGGCGCAAAAAGGTAAAGAACGAGTATTGATTAGCTGATTACTCTCCCAGTGCGCTAAATTGAGGTCTAACGTAATCAATATCACTGGTATGGACATACGAAGTTCGGATTTCAACTATTTCATTATGATAGGTATAGCCGATACGGTCAATTCTTAAAAGCGGCGTGTTAATGTCGATATCTAGAATTTTAGCCGTCTCCTCACTAGCTGCGACTGTCCTTATTTTTTCAGAGCAGTCAGTTATAAAGATATTGAATTTATTTTGGTACAGGTTATAAATTGTATTATTTCGATTGACATACATTTCCTCTGTCAGAGAAAGGAATTTAGCTACAGAAATAACAATCTTATCAACAATATAGAATTTATTATTAAAACCTAGTTTGTTGTATATATGAAAAACGTTTTTGTTATCGGCAGGCAGATTAAGTATTTCTATTTCTGACTTGGTAGCTTTCTTCCTTTCAAAGGAAATAAGCTCAACATTGGGAATCACAGTCTCTTTAGTGTTTCTAAGTGCAAAATGAAAATATTTAAATTGAAAACTATTGGCATCATGCTCGAAAACAAAGGTTCCAAGACCCTGTTTACGAATCAATATCCCTTCATTCTCTAGAGCGCCGATCGCTTTTCTAATAGTGCCAATTGACACATTAAATAACTCTACTAGAGTTTTTTCATTGGGGATAAGTTGGCCAGGTCTTAATATTTCTTTGTGCAGACAATTATAAAGTTCATCCCTAATCTGTAGCCACATAGGGGTTTGACTATTGCGACCGATATCAAATTTAAGGTCGGTTATGCTCATTCCAGGAAAAAATTATTCATTTGTGCGTTTAGTATTACTTTAGCTGAAGCAATTGTACCATCATGTTTTTTTTAAGGCCTATAAATAAATCTAATGATTTGTTAATAACAGGTAATGAAATTGCATAATCCCGCAAACTCTTATAACCTTGTTTAAAAATCAACCATGATGGCACATTAAAGACAAAAAAAATGCGTATTTGTATCCTAACTCCGGGTGATTCCATTAAAAAACGTCACAAGCCTTCAAATGAACGCTTTATTGACTTGCTCAAACCTCACTTACCTGAAACAGAATGGATCACCATTCATTGCCTTGAAGATGATTTAAACCTAGACATAAATGAATTCGATGCATATCTGGTTACGGGCGGAAAATATTCTGTATTTGAGAACCTTGGCTGGCAAAATAATTTATTTGATTTGATACGAAAAATCTATCAAAACAACATCCCTATAGTGGGTGTATGTTATGGCCATCAAGCCCTAGCTCATGCACTAGGCGGCCAAGTTGAAAGATTTGATAATGGCTGGGGGGCAGGCGTAACCTCAGTAAATATCACCAATCAACCTGACTGGCTAGAACCACCAGTTGAAAAAGTATATCTACTAGCAATGCATCAGGACCAGGTAACTAAAATGCCGACTGATGCAACCCGTTTTCTGGGCAATCATTTTTGTCATATTTCTGGCTTTTATGTTGAAGACAGAGTTTTGGCTATCCAGCAACATCCAGAATTTACCCCAGAACTTTGCAGGGATTTAATTCTTAAGCGTAAAGAGCGCATAGGCGAGCAGTACGAATCCGCTCTCCAGTCTCTAGAAATTGATCATCAAGGGGATTTCGTTGGTCAATGGATAGCCAACTTTATCTGTCAACGTGAACAAGTGCAATCAGCCTGAACTTTAATAGTTGAGCAATTGTAATTCATCCAGCCATTTAAGCACTAGGTCTCAACTCTATATCAATACCAAGCTTCTTGGTTGTTTCTGATAAGGACTCCTGGAAGCTAGCCAAAAACAGATTTTCAGTAGTAGATTGATTTAACCATGGTGGCATTGAAAGATAAAAGTCAGTTTGATGGTTAAACTCATCGACATAGCGCCAAGTTAAATGATGATTGTGCTGACAAACCAGCTCAGCAATCAACACGTTGTTAATCGAAAGAGCGTTGAGCTCTGGAATCATGGACATCGATAAAGTAGAGAATGGCGACTCTAAAACTTTTTGATATCTAACTTTGTGCTTAT
>CAJWNF010000121.1 GCA_913044155.1 uncultured Gammaproteobacteria bacterium | reverse complement strand
TTTTCTAGTCACGGCTATCTCCAGTAAGAAAAAGTTGAATAAAAATGAATCTACTTTTATTTTATACTACTTATTTTGATTAACCAGTAATTTTTTTTGGCAATAGATACAGTTAGTTGTTTTTTTTCAACAACGACTTTGTTGTTGATTTTATGATACCGGGAGAAGAGAAATTATCAGTGATTTTATCAATAACCAATCCTATCAAGAATGGCAGGAAAAAAGTAACAATTCCCAATTAATAAATAACGGCAATATTCCTAAATGGAATCAAGCTCTGGAAGTAATTAAAACGCTCCCAAAAGGCAGAACTGAGTTTGATTCTCCCTACATTAAAATCACAAGTCCTACAACATCAAAAGATGTGCTCGTGTCAGCACTTCGTAAACTTAAGCCATGGAGGAAAGGGCCTTTCATGTTTAATGATGTTGTTCTCGATAGTGAATGGCAAGGTGACATGAAGTGGCAACGACTGATAAATCATATTCAGCCATTAGAAGGAAGAAAGGTGCTTGATGTTGGCGCAGGTAATGGCTACTTTAGCCTAAGAATGGCTATGGAAGGTGCAGAATTTGTATTAGGTATTGAACCTTTTTTACTATTTAATTATCAGTTTCGTGCTCTTAAATCTTTAATCGAATTACCGCTAAACATATCACTATTATCTCTCAGACTCGAAGAAATGACCAAAGCGCCTCTTTTTGATAGTGTTTTTTCGATGGGAGTTTTGTACCATCAAAGAGATTATATGTCGCATTTATCTGATTTGAGAAAAATGATGGCGCCGAAAGCTGAACTTGTTCTAGAGACGCTTATTGTCGAGGGGGAAAGGGGCTATAAATTAATTCCTGAAAAGCGTTATGCCAAAATGAGAAATGTTTATTGTTTGCCAAGCATTGAAACCCTTAAGTCGTGGCTAACTGAAGCGAATTTTCATAACGTCAGAGTGGTTAATGTTTGCAAAACAACAATACACGAACAACGTAGAACATCCTGGATTGGAGGAAATACCGCATCTCTGGAAGATTTTCTCGATCCACTTGACTCCTCTTTAACGATTGAAGGCTATCCAGCACCCACTAGAGCGATTATCATTTGTCAAAACTAGTCAGTGAAAATATCAATAGATAACGTATAATTTTTTCCTTTGATTGTTGGAACTTTTAATGATTCGCTGTCTTCTAGTAGGGTTGATATTTTTTATATCAATTAATACTGTTTCTGCCCAACCGGCAACTAATGTTGTTGTCAGTATTAGACCGATCCATTCGATCGTATCAGCCCTTATGGAAGGAGTTTCTGAACCTCGACTATTGCTTGATTCGAATGAGTCTGCGCATACCTTTCATTTAAAGCCTTCCCAGTTAAAACTTCTTTCTAATGCAGATTTATTGATAACTATCGGAGATAGTTTTGAATCAGGTCTAAGCAAGGTTATTCGAAATATAGATCAGAATTATCGTCTGAATTTAAGCGAAATTAAAGAACTCCAAATTTATGATTTCAGAGACCATAATGAAATTGAACATGATGAGCACGATGAGCACGATGAGCACGATGAAGATCTACATCTTTGGCTTGATGTTGGTAATGTCCAAATCATTGCAGAGAAAATAAAACAGAAATTAATTGAAATCAATCCTAGCAACAAAGAGAAATACAATACTAATTACCTTGAACTAAAATCAAAACTCAACCAATTAGAAGAAAAAATACAGTTTCAACTGGAACCAATAAAATCAACTCCTTTCGCTATATATGCCGATATATTGCAATACTTTGAGAAAAACTTTGATTTGAATAAACCGGTTATTATTGCTCCATACCATGGTGCCCGTTTAAGTATAAATAGGGTTATAAAGGCTAAGAATAAAATGAAAAATCAAAAAACTAGATGTCTAATTTATGGCTCTGAAAACACTTCTAAACAGATAAATGTTTTGACAGAAGGTCTTGATATAAAAGCCCATAGTGTTGACATATTAGGTGTTAAACTTGAACCAGGTTCAGAGCAATATTTTGACTTAATGAAAGAGATCTCAAATCAACTAGCGTCATGTCTAGAGTAAGGACAACATTCAATAAAGCCTCAGCCAAATACAATGATAACGCTTATCTTCAAAACGAGATTGCAACAAGACTCGCAGAAAAACTCAATGTTGTTACCATTAAGCCAAAAATAATTGCTGATTTAGGCTCTGGGACAGGATTTCTAAGCACAAAAGTTGCAAAAAAATATCCAGACTCAAAATTAGTTTGCATCGATTTTGCCCAGCAATCTTTGCTTACTAATACTCATAAATCAAGAGTTTGCGCAGACGCCTATCAACTCCCTCTTGCCGATAACAGTGTTGACTTTCTTGTCTCTAATCTGATGATGCAGTGGTGTCCTGACCTGAAAGCGCTTTTTGACGAGTGCTACAGAGTTCTGAATTCTGAGGGATTGTTTTTTTTCTCAACGTTTGGCCCAGACACACTAAAAGAGCTTAAGCGTAGCTGGTCGGTTGTTGATAACCAGCCGCATGTCAATAGTTTTGTTGATATGCACGATATCGGCGATCAGATGTTCCAGTCTGGTTTTCAAAGCCCAGTAATGGAAATGGAGAAACTCACGCTCACATACAACAAGGTGATCGATTTAATGCATGACTTAAAAGGTATTGGCGCCCAAACAGTTCACAATCGCTCGAAATCTTTAACTGGAAAAACAAAATTTAACAAAATGGTTAAGATGTATGAAAATTATCGCGAGGAGGGTAAGTTGCCAGCAACTTATGAAGTTATATATGGCCATG
>CAJWNF010000120.1 GCA_913044155.1 uncultured Gammaproteobacteria bacterium | reverse complement strand
CATTTTCGTCGTGACAAGGATATTCCATTAGTTGTGCCAGAGGTCAATGCACACGCTATTAGTGATTATACAAACCGTAACATTATAGCTAATCCAAACTGTTCGACAATTCAGATGTTGGTGGCATTGAAACCAATATATGATGCTGTTGGTATCGAAAGAATTAATGTGGCAACTTATCAAGCAGTTTCTGGTACTGGAAAAGAAGCCATAACAGAGCTTACAAATCAAACAGCTAACTTGTTAAATGGAAAAGATGTTGAAATAGAGGTTTATCCAAAACAAATAGCATTCAATGTTATTCCTCATATTGATGTTTTTCAAGAGAATGGCTACACCAAGGAAGAAATGAAAATGGTGTGGGAAACACAAAAAATCTTTGAAGACGAAGATATTTTAGTTAACCCAACTGCGGTTAGGATCCCAGTTGTTTATGGCCACTCTGAAGCTGTTCATATCGAAACAAAACAGAAAATTACAGCTATAGAGGCGCGAAACTTACTTGAAAAAGCTGATGGCGTAACAGTCATGGATGATAGGAGTGATGGTGGCTACGCAACACCCTTTAATGAAGCCACAAACTGTGATTCAACTTTTGTAAGTCGTATTCGTGAGGATATTAGTCATGAAAGAGGGCTTAATCTATGGGTAGTGTCAGATAATATCAGGAAAGGTGCGGCATTAAACTCTATTCAAATAGCTGAAATACTCATCAAAGACTATTTAGCTTAAGATAAAATCCGCTTATGATTACAATAGAGCGAAAAACCAACGAGACAGATATTAAAGTTTCTCTAGAACTGTATGGCACAGGTAAAGCTAATATAGATACAGGCGTACCTTTCTTAGATCATATGCTAGATCAGATAGCTCGTCATGGCTTAATGGATTTGACAATTAATTGTGATGGTGACACTGAAATAGATGACCATCATACTGTTGAAGATATTGGTATTGCCTGTGGCCAGGCATTCTTCCAAGCCGTCGGGGATAAAAAAGGGTTAACAAGATATGGACATTCATACGTGCCTCTTGATGAAGCGTTATCAAGGGTTGTGCTTGACCTTTCTGGACGGCCAGGTTTGGAGCTGGGCGTAAGTTTTACTAGAGAACGAGTTGGGACATTTGATGTTGATTTAATTAGAGAGTTTTTTCAAGGATTTGCAAATCATGCCTTGGTAACTCTCCACATTGACAATATAAAGGGCATTAATTCACACCATCAGGCAGAAACTGTCTTTAAAGCTTTTGGTAGAGCACTCCGTATGGCGATTACAAAAGATGAGCGTCAACCAGATACGATACCATCAACAAAGGGCTCACTATAATTAGATTCATTTTTAGGAATAGATAAGAGCGTGCAAACAATTGCAATCATTGATTATGGAATGGGAAATGTCCGTTCTGTTCAAAAAGCAATTGAATATGTAGCTCCAAATGATCACTGTGTACTCACCGACAATTTAAATATAATTGCAGAAGCAGATAGAGTAGTTTTCCCCGGCCAAGGTGCAATGGGAGCTTGTATGAATGCACTCTACGAACATAAATTGAATGAGGTTATTAAAAAGGCAGCTAAAGAAAAGCCTTTTCTTGGTATCTGTCTCGGTTTACAGCTATTATTCGATTTCAGTGAAGAAAATAACGGTACAAAAGGTCTTTCGATAATCCCAGGAAATGTGATTAAATTCAAAAATAATCAACTAAAAATACCACATATGGGATGGAATAAGGTTAAACAAGTTAACAATCACCCACTTTGGAGTAAAATTGAAGATAATTCGAGGTTTTATAGCGTCCATAGTTATTATGTTAAGGAAAATAACAAAAGTTATGTTACAGGTACGACTGAATATGGCATCAAATTTACTTCAGCTGTAGCAATAGGTAAATTGTTCGCGGTTCAATTCCATCCTGAGAAATCACAAAAAGACGGTCTTCAGTTGCTAAAAAACTTCACCAATTGGTAATATCTTTATATCTGAGTAGGAATAAATACTGCTTTAGTGATTTAATATATAGTTTGTACAGTTTTCTACGCCTGAATAGTATCCTTTCCCAAATATATTTAGGTGATTAAGATAGTGATAGAGCATATAAATTGGTTTTCTCTGTTCAAAACCTTCATCTAATTTATATTTTTCGTTATATGCTTTAAAAAAATAATCGCTAAATCCCCCAAACATGTGAATTAGAGCAAAATCAATTTCACGATGTCCAAAGTAGCAAGCTGAATCTATGAAATATGGATTATCTTTACCATTTATAACATTTCCAGACCAAAGATCACCATGTAGTAATGATGGTTTTATTGTGTTATCTATATATTTGCTTAGTTTTGGTTCTATAGAAAGCAATCTTTCGTATAAATCATAATCTAATAAATTAGAATTGTAGGCATACTCTATTTGATACTTCAGACGATGTTGCCAATAAAACTCTTTCCATGAGGTTATGTCTTTATTTATTGCATTGAATTGAGGCATTTCGCCGATAGTGTTATTAAAACTAAAGCCAAATTTAGAATGAGTTGCTCGATGTAAGCTTGCCAATGACGAACCTATTTGAATTTGGTAATTTTTCTGTTTTTCTTCTTCTATCCATTCTAGTACTTGGTATTGTTCAGATGCCCATATTACTTCTGGTGTATGAACATAATCACGAAGCAAGTCAAGTTCAATTGCTTGATTAATCAAGTCTTTATTTGGCTTTTCTTGATATTTAACTAAGAATATGTCTCCTTTATCGGTCAATACTTTGTATATCTTTATTGCACTATCTTTAATTGCTATTTGACTAACAATATTGCAACTGAGAATGTTGTTAATT
>CAJWNF010000119.1 GCA_913044155.1 uncultured Gammaproteobacteria bacterium | reverse complement strand
AGGGAGCCGAAGAATCCAACTCCATAATTCCTTCATGTTCATCAGAAAGTCCAATTTCTGCCTCTGAACAAATCATGCCGACAGATTCGATTCCGCGCAATTTGGCCCTCTTTATTTTGAAGTTGTTTGGTAAAACGGCTCCGACAGTTGCAACTGCCACCTTGAGACCTTTGCGGACATTCGGCGCACCACAGATAATTTGTAGATTACTGCCTTTGCCAATATCAACTATGCAGAGACTTAATTTGTCAGCATTAGGGTGCCTTTCACAGCTAACCACCACGCCAACTACAACGCCTTCAAAGTCTGGCGCAACTGGGCCTATCTTATCAACTTCAAGACCAGCCATGGTTAACTTTTCAGCCAAATCTATATCACTAACTTTTGGGTCAGACCATTCCCTTAGCCATGAAGTAGTTATATTCATTTGTAATTCCTATTCACTTGAACTGATTCAAAAAACGAATATCATTTTCAAAGAATAGTCTCAAGTCATTAACTCCATATCTGAGCATTGCTAATCGCTCTACCCCCATACCAAAAGCTAAACCTGAATACTCTTCAGGATCAAGGTCGACCGCCTTGAGGACGTTTGGATTAACCACACCACAACCTAAAACCTCAAGCCAACCAGTCTTTTTACAAACCCGACAGCCCTCTCCTTTACAAATTACACAGCCTATGTCTGCTTCAGCTGAAGGTTCAGTGAAAGGGAAATAGGATGGACGAAAACGCACTTTAAGGTCTTCCTGTTCAAAATATGTCCGCAGAAAATCAATCAGTAATCCTTTGAGTTGAGCAAATGTTACTTCCTTATCAACAACTAGCCCCTCAACCTGATGAAACATCGGCGTATGGGTTACATCAGAATCACAGCGATAGACTCGACCAGGCGCAATCATTTTCACTGGCGGTTTTTGTTTTTCTAGTGTTCTTATTTGGACTGGCGATGTGTGTGTTCTGAGCACATGCTCGTCATCAAAATAAAAAGTGTCATGCATTGCTCTGGCTGGATGGTATTCAGGAATATTTAGTGCACTAAAATTATGAAAGTCATCTTCAATTTCAGGACCAAGTTCAACCTCAAAACCGCCCTTGGTAAAAATACTTTCAATATGATTGAGTGTTTGAGTTATTGGATGCAGACCACCATTTTCAGCATCTCTACCTGGCAATGTGACATCAACTTGTTCATCAAGTAAACGCTTTTTAAGAGCAATATCCTCAAGCTCATCTTTGCGATTTTCAATAAGTTTTTGTATATCAACCTTGGCTTGATTGATAGCATCTCCCATTACCGGTCTATCCTCTTTAGGTAGCTTGCTGACACCCTTTAATAGCGCGGTTAGTTCGCCTTTTTTCCCTAAATAGTGAACTCTTACACCATCAAGATCTTTTAAGTCGTCAGCTTTAGAGACGGCCTTCTGGGCTTCGTTAAGTATCTTGTTAATCAAAATGACTGCTAATAAGTTTTGTTTTAAAGACCGCAGACAAAGTTGCGGTCTTTGTTTAGTTTACTTCTTCGCCAATCCAGCTTTTGCTTGATCCGCAATCTTTGCGAAAGCATCCTTATCAAAAATTGCAATATCAGAGAGAACTTTACGATCAATTTCTATGCCGGCCTTGTTTAATCCGTTAATAAATTGTGAATAACTTAAACCATTATTTCTGGCCTCAGCATTGATACGTACAATCCATAACCTACGGAACTGGCGACGACGCTGACGGCGATCACGGTAAGCGTATTGGCCTGCCTTGATTACCGCTTGCTTGGCGACGCGATAGACTTTTGAGCGGGCGCCATAGTATCCCTTTGCTTTCTTTAATACTTTCTTGTGTTTAGCGTGTGCTTGCACACCTCTTGAAACTCTTGCCATAGTAATACTCCTAGATTAACTGTAAGGTAACATTTTCTTTACCATCGGCACATCAACTTTTTCGATGGCGTCTGGTGAGCGCAGTGAGCGCTTTCTAGAAGTACTCTTCTTGGTCAAAATATGACGCAAGTGCGAGTGTTTTGACTTATAACCACCATTGGCGGTCTTTTTGAAGCGCTTTGCAGCACCTCTATTGGTTTTTAACTTTGGCATCATTTACTCCTTTGCCTTATCGGCAATATTTTCAGGCTATCGCCTTACTTTTTCTTCGATTTGGGTGCTAGCATCATGCCAAGCTGGCGACCCTCTAATTTTGCACGTTGCTCAACAACTGCAAATTCTTCACAATCCATTTCAATTCTATCAAGCATCTCCATACCTAACTCTCGATGCTGTACTTCTCGACCACGAAACCAGATAACCACTTTAACTTTATCACCATTATCAATAAATTTTACTAGATTCTTAAACTTGATCTGGTAGTCAGCCTCTTCAGTGCCGGGGCGATATTTAATCATCTTGACATGGGTTCTCTTTTGCTTTTTCTTGGCATCACTCAATTGCTTTTTCTGTTCGTATTGGTATTTACCGAAATCCATAACCCGACAAACTGGTGGTTCTGCATTGGGTGAAACCTCTACTAAATCTAAGCCCGCATCGGCTGCCATTTCAACTGCCTGATCAATATCAAGGATCCCTAGTTGTTCCCCCTTTCCATTAATCACCCTAACTTTGGGTGCGCTAATATATTGATTAATTCGTGTCTTTATCTTACTTGGTCTATTAATAACTACTCCTGATTAATTAGTTCTATCAATGCCTCTAGAGGCATTGCACCTAAATCCTTTCCACCTCGTTGGCGTACTGAGATTTCATTATTATCCATCTCTCTATCACCTGCAACCAAAATGTAGGGATAGCGTTGCATTGAGTGCTCGCGTATTTTAAAGCCTATCTTCTCATTCCGCAAGTCCGAAATCACTCTAAGTCCCTGTTTTTTTAG
>CAJWNF010000118.1 GCA_913044155.1 uncultured Gammaproteobacteria bacterium | reverse complement strand
ATTTTATATGAAAAGCAGCGATTTATTAATCCCTACCGTCAAAGAACTGCCTAATGATGCAAAAATCATTTCCCATCAGTTAATGATACGAGCAGGTTTAATCTCAAAGCTAGCCTCGGGTCTGTACTCATATCTTCCAATAGGTCTCAGAGTTATCCAAAAAATTGAGAAAATTATCCGTGAGGAAATGAACAAGTCTTTGGCTCAAGAATTATTGATGCCTGTTGCACAACCAGCAGAACTATGGCAGGAATCAGAGAGATGGGAAGAATATGGACCAGAATTGCTTCGCTTTCAAGACAGACACAACAGGGATTTTTGTATGGGTCCAACCCACGAAGAAGTTATTACAAATATTGCCAAGCAGTACCTTAAGAGCTACAAACAGTTGCCGATAAATTTCTATCAAATACAAACAAAATTTCGCGACGAGATTCGACCACGTTTTGGTGTTATGAGATCACGTGAATTTATAATGAAAGACGCTTACTCGTTCCACATTGATGAGACTTCGCTTGGTGAAACTTATCAAGTTATGCATAAAACTTATTGCAATATTTTTGATAGACTTGGACTTGAATATAGAGTAGTTTTAGCTGACTCCGGGCCTATTGGTGGCGATAGTTCCCATGAATTTCATGTTTTGGCAGATTCTGGTGAAGACGCAATTTGTTTCTCAGATGGGTCAGACTATGCTGCCAATCTGGAAAGAGCAGAAACCCAGAAAGTTGTTGATCCTGACTCTCCAACAGAAGAACTGACAGTGGCTGAAACCCCAGGTGTTAAAACAATAGATGACGTTTGTAAGCTACTTGATATAAAGCCACAATCGACAGTCAAAACACTACTAGTAGAAGGTGAAAGCGACACACTCATTGCTCTAGTGTTGCGAGGGGACCACGAATTAAATGAAGTCAAAGCTGCAAAAGTTAAAGGTGTCAAGCAACCACTACAAATGGCTGATGAGGAAAAAATTCGCAAAAAATTAGGATGTTCAGTTGGTTCTATAGGTCTAGTAGGGCTTTCAATTCCGATTATTGTGGACTATGCAGCAGCTGGTTTATCTGATTTTGTTTGTGGTGCTAATGAGGACAGTAAGCACTTAAAAGGTGTGAATTGGAAACGTGATGTAGCCGGCTTTGTGGAAGCAGATCTGCGTAATGTTGTTGCAGGAGATCCTTCACCCGACGGTAAAGGCAAGCTTGAAATTAAGCGTGGCATTGAGGTCGGCCATATCTTTCAATTAGGTACAAAATATTCAGACGCAATGAATGCCAAAGTTATCGGAGAAAATGGCAGAGCAGTCAATATGAATATGGGCTGTTACGGTATTGGCGTGACTCGTATTGTTGCAGCAAGCATTGAACAAAATCACGATGATAAGGGAATCATCTTTCCTGAAGCGATTGCCCCTTTCCAACTTGTTATCGTTCCAATTAATTACAATAAATCAAGCAGAGTGCGAGATTTGGCTGATGATTTATATGAAAAGTTTTTGAAGCAAGGGATAGAAGTTCTGCTTGATAATCGCAAAGAGCGTGCAGGCATCATGTTCGCTGATTCTGAACTATTGGGCATACCTCACCGTATAGTTATTAGCGATACCCATGCTGATAACGGTAATATCGAGTATAAAGGCAGAAATGAAGCCGAAAAAATTGAAATTGAATACAACTCTGCAGTCGACTTCATTAGAGCAAAGCTCCATAAATGACTTTTCTTCAGTACCTGATACCTCAGCATCTTTTGTCGAAGCTGATGTTTCGATTTGCGCGCATCGAAGTTGTCTGGATTAAGAATAGTTTTACTCGTTGGTTTATCAAAAATTATCAAGTCAATTTAGATGAAGCTGAAACTACCAATGTTGAGGATTATCTGTCTTTTAATGAATTCTTTACCCGACGCTTAAAGCCAAAGTCAAGACCTATTTCTAATGCTACAGTTGTTGCCCCGGTTGACGGGATTGTGTCTCAGTCTGGCTATATTAAAGATTCACAAATCATACAAGCCAAAGGTCATCATTTTGAAGTTTCTCAACTTTTGGCAGGTGAATCAGCATCAAAACTTGATAATGGTCAATTTTCAACTATCTATCTTTCACCAAAAGACTATCATCGAGTCCATATGCCTTTTGATGCTAAGCTCGTTTCCATGCGATATGTACCAGGGGACTTGTTTTCTGTTAACCACAAAACGGTCAACAAAATTAACGGAATTTTTGCACGAAATGAGCGCTTAGTTTGCCGCTTTGAGGCCTCTTTTGGAGAAGTTGTATTTGTTCTAGTAGGGGCAATTTTTGTTGGTTCTATACAAACCTCTTGGCAGGGACAAATAACACCTCCATATGGCAAGTATGTTAAGTCTTTTGACTACATTGATAAGGAATTTGAACTTAATAAAGGAGATGAGTTGGGTCGGTTTAATATGGGCTCAACGGTAATTATGCTTCTTCCAGATGGCGCCCCAGAGTTAAAAATACATTCAGGACAAATACTTAAAATGGGTCAGTCGGTTGTTTAATTTTTTCTATTTTCAACTATTCAATTGCAATAATTTTTCTCTCAAACTCTCTTAGACGTTTATAGACGCTTGCCAGTTCAATGATGGTTGGCCATGCATTGAATAAATATTGAAGAGAACCCTCTACTCTACCAAATGCCCTAAGTATTTGTTGCATTACACCAAGAGTCATAACTCCTGCAACTATAGCGGGTGCAAGGAAAATATATCCAACTAAAACGTTGGCTTGTAGGTAGGCAAGCCTTCCAATATTAAAATACAAATAAAACAAATAACTTTTGTAATGAATTTTTCTTACACCTGCAAAAAGCTCTTCTAATGATTTTGGTCTGATACTTCCGTCATCCTCCGCTATAACAAGTATTTTGCGATAAGCTGCCTCCCTCTTTTGTAGATCATATTCAATACCTACAAGTCTTAATA
>CAJWNF010000117.1 GCA_913044155.1 uncultured Gammaproteobacteria bacterium | reverse complement strand
AAATATTGTTCAGAGTGATCAGTCACCCTATTTATGCTTGGCCAAAATTCGACACATTTTTTTTGATCAAGATGCATAGAATACCAAAAAATATGCTTTCTGGACAACTGTGTTCCTATTTTGTGGCCATAAAATTCATAAATCTGCGATATATGACTTAGAATTGTTGCTATCTTTTCATTCAATTTTGGAGCTTCTGCCAGCTTGCCTGTTGACAAGAAATGGTTAATTTCAAAGATAAGCCAGGGATTGCCTTGTGTTGCTCTGCCCAACATAACACCATCTGCGCCACAATGATCCAGAACTTCTTTAGCTTTCTGGGCTGAATTGATATCCCCATTGGCTATAATTGGTATTGAAGAATTATTAACTATTCTCTTGATAGTGTCGTATTCTGCAGAGCCGTTGTATTTTTGCGCCCTTGTTCTCCCATGTATAGTTATCATTTTTACACCTGAATTTTCAGCTAGTTTGGCTATTGATGGGGCATTTATGTTTTCGGAATTCCAGCCCGTACGCATTTTCAGTGTTACTGGCACGTTGACAGAGTTGACGACAGATTTGACAATATCTTCGGCTACTTTTTCATCTTGCATAAGTGCAGAACCTGCAGCCTTATTACAAACTTTTTTTGCTGGACAGCCCATATTAATATCAACAATCTGAGCGCCAAAATCTACAGCTCTTTTTGCTGAATCAGCCATTTCATTAGCATTAGAGCCGGCAATTTGAATACTAATTGGTCCTCTTTCTGAACTGAAATCTAGTCGATGTTTTGATTTACTTGTTCCTAAAAGATGTTTTTGCATAATGACCATTTCAGATGTGGTTAGAGCCGCTCCCAATTCTCTACATAACATTCTAAAGGGTTTATCACTTGTACCTGCCATTGGTGCCAGTAGGACTTGTGATTCTAGCTTGAAAGAACCAATAAACATTTCAGGTTATAGTTGTTTTGATTTTTTTTTTGTTTTCTTTTTGAGACGTTTTTGTTTTAGTTTAGATAAATGGTCAACAAAAAGAATGCCATCTAAGTGATCAATCTCGTGCTGAATGCAAATGGCCAGCATCCCGCTTGCATTAGTTTGCAAAGCGTCACCATTTTGGTCAAGCGACTTGACCCTTATGTTGTTTGCTCTTTTAACATTTTCATAATAACTTGGAACAGAAAGACAGCCTTCTTCAGATTCAATTTCACCTGATTTATCTATGATTTCTGGATTAATTAGGCTAATAGGTTCATTTTGATTTTCAGACACATCAACAACTATTATTCTTTGATGGTAGTCCACTTGGGTTGCCGCTAAACCTATGCCTGGCGCGTTATACATAGTATCAAACATATCTTTAATTAGTTTGTTGACGGTATCATTGATTTTTTCGACTGGTTTAGCAACAGTTCTCAGCCTCTTATCTGGATATTCAAGTATTGGAAGAATCATGGTTTTATAATAACACTATTGTCGCCTTTCACTTTCTGTTCAGGGTGGTCAACATTGTAATGTAGCCCTCTACTTTCTTTTCTAGAAAGCGCAGATTCTACAATAATTTGTGCTGTTTGCACGAGGTTTCTTAGCTCAATTAAGTCATCAGTAAGTGTATATGAGCTGTAATAGTCATCCACTTCTTGATGAATTTGGTTTAATCTTTGATGGGCTGTTTGCAATCTTTTATCGCTTCTAACAATACCAACGAAATTCCACATTAATCTTCTCACTTCATCCCACAAATGGGCCACAACTACCTTTTCTTTTGATGGTTCTACTCTGGAAGCATCCCAATCTTTATTAGCCTTTAAAACTTCTCTAGTAAAGTTATTATTAATATGTTTGGCGCAAGACTTAGCAAATACAATACATTCGAGCAGCGAGTTACTGGCCATCCTATTTGCCCCATGAACGCCGGTATAAGCGACTTCACCAATCGCATATAAATTATTAATCCCACTTTTAGCATTTATATCGGTATTTACACCTCCGCAGGTATAGTGCGCTGCAGGCACAACCGGTAATGGGTCGTTACAGATATCAATCCCTAATTCATAGCAGCGTTTGGTAATAGTAGGAAAACGCTCAACAATCCAGTTGCTATCTTTAAATGATATATCTAGATAAACACAATCAAAGCCATGCACTTTCATTTCATTATCGATCGCTCTTGCTACAATATCTCGTGGCGCGAGTTCGAGGCGTTCATCATAATTTTGCATAAAACTTTTACCATTTGGAAGGGTTAGTTTCGCGCCTTCACCACGAAGAGTTTCTGAAATTAGAAAGGATTTTGCGTGTGGATGAAATAGACAGGTTGGATGAAATTGCGTGAATTCCATATTTACAATTTCACAGCCAGACCTATATGCCATCGCAATACCATCGCCTGTAGATGTATCTGGATTAGAAGTGTAGAGGTAAGTTTTTGATGCGCCTCCTGTGGCTAAAATAGTTTTGTGAGATGAGAAGGTAGAGACCTCATTTAACCTTTTATCTAAAATATAAGCTCCATTGCAAAAGTTATTTTCAGTTATCAAATCTATTGCAAGATGTTGATCGAATAGAGTGATATTTGTTTTATTCTTTGCCTGGGCCAGAAGGCTAGTCTGAACTGACTGGCCAGTTTTGTCAGCAACGTGGGCGACACGTTTTGAGCTGTGGCCTCCTTCAGTTGTAAGGTCATAACTACCTTCTTGTTGGGAAAATTCAACGCCTGCACTCTCTAGGTCAGTGATAGCGTCTGGCGCATTTTCAACCATAAAACGAATGCTTTTTTTATTTCCAATTCCGCAAGCTATGTTTATTGTATCTGAGATATGAGAATTGAAATTATCATTTGAATCTAGTACTGCAGAAATACCGCCCTGGGCGTAGAAAGAAGAGCCCTCTAGGAATTCGTCTTTTGCAATTAGTGCAATTGAAAGTTCCTCTGAAAGCTGTAAAGCACACATTAATCCAGCTGCTCCAGAGCCGATAATTAGTACATCAAAATGGTATTGTCTTGTCATTATTTTTT
>CAJWNF010000116.1 GCA_913044155.1 uncultured Gammaproteobacteria bacterium | reverse complement strand
CAGGCAATAATAAGCGCTGAAAGAACTGCGCTTAACTTTCTACAAACTCTAAGTGCAACAGCAACCCAAACAAGATTATTATTCAGTTTAATCAAACATACAAAAACACAATTGTTGGATACTAGGAAAACAATTCCCAACCTTAGATATGCTCAAAAGTATGCTGTTAAATGTGGTGGTGGAGTGAATCATAGGATGGGGCTTTATGATTGTATTATGATTAAAGAGAATCATATTATGGCTATTGGCTCTATTGAAAAATCGATAGAATTAGCAAAAATAAAACATCCAGAGAAGCCTGTTATCGTAGAGGTAGAAACTCTTGAGGAGCTTCAAAGAACATTAAAAATTGATGGTATTAAGAGGATACTTTGTGATAATTTTTCTATAGCTGAACTGACAAAAGCTGTATCTAAAGCTAAAGGGGTTTGTCAACTTGAGGCTTCGGGTAATATAGATGAAAATAACATAGTTAGTTATGCAGAAACAGGCGTGGATTATATTTCAATAGGTGCAATTACTAAGCATATCAATGCAATTGATTTATCTCTACAATTCAACTAAGCGCTTGCGATAAATTTAGGACTTGTAGTATCTTCTTTTGTATTGTATTTTAGAGGTTGACCTTGTAAATCTAAAATCTTGCCTCCTGCGCCTTCTAAAATACAAACACCAGCAGCTGTATCCCATTCTGAACATTTACCAAATTTAGGGTAGTAGTGATAAATCCCTTCAGCAATAAAGCAAAATTTTAGAGCGCTTCCTAAGCGAAATGTTTCAAAATTAGTTTTTGATCTAAGGTGCTGTTGGAGCTGTTTGTTATTTTGTGAGTATCTGCCAAAGACAATTTTTTCCCAGCGTTTTGGCTTTTTTGTGCAAAGCTTGTGAACAACATTGTCAATAAGCTTAATTGATTCTTGTTGAGGTAAGCGATAATAGTGAGCTTTCATGGAGGGTGAATAGATAAGACCAAAAACAGGATAGTTATTTTCAATAAAAGCAATATTAATACAGAATTCTTTTGAGCCTTCTATAAAATCCCGAGTTCCATCCAAAGGGTCAATGAGCCAATATTTCTGCCATTTTTCTCGAACTGAAAAAGAAGTTTCTTTAGATTCCTCTGATAATATTGGAATATCCGGTGTTATTTTTTCTAAAGCATCTGTAATGAGATTATGCGAAGCATTATCAGCTTGTGTTAGAGGAGTACTGTCAGATTTAACAATAAAGTCCGAGCTCTTTTTTTGAAGTGACATGATTGTCTCACCAGTCACAGAAGTTAGAGATATAAGTTTTGGAAGTAACGCTGAAAACATGGAATTTATTTTTCTTCTAAGCTCTTAGTATTATATTGAAGAAAACAATTTTATAAGAATTTTGACTTTGATTTTGATTGTCTATCAATAAAAAACCTAGCTTGTCACTAGGTTTTTGTTGAGTTTGGTGGGCCTACTTGGACTTGAACCAAGGACCAATCGATTATGAGTCGACTGCTCTAACCAACTGAGCTATAGGCCCGGAGTAGGAATTATTCCAAAAAGCTTTGCAATTTATGGGCACGCGAAGGATGTCTTAACTTGCGTAAAGCCTTTGCTTCAATTTGACGAATCCTTTCACGAGTAACATCAAATTGACGACCAACCTCTTCTAGAGTATGGTCTGTACTCATATCGATTCCAAATCGCATTTTCAATACTTTTGCCTCTCTTGGAGAAAGATTAGCTAAAAGATCACTTGTAGTTTCCTTTAAACTCTCTCTAGTTGTGACTTCAACTGGTGAAGAAAGCTTTTCATCCTCGATAAAGTCACCAATTGTAGAATCTTCGTCATCACCAACAGGATTTTCCATGGATAAAGGCTCTTTGGCAATTTTAAGAATTTTGTTTATCTTATATTCAGGCAACTCCATTTCAATTGCAAGCTCTTCTGGGGTAGCTTCCCTGCCAAATTTTTGCAAGAGCTGTCTGCGAACACGGTTAAGCTTATTGATTGTCTCAATCATATGGACAGGTATTCTAATTGTGCGTGCCTGATCGGCTATTGAACGTGTAATTGCCTGACGTATCCACCACGTTGCATAGGTCGAGAATTTGTAGCCACGACGGTACTCAAATTTATCAACTGCCTTCATTAGGCCAACATTCCCTTCTTGGATAAGATCTAGGAATTGCAAGCCACGGTTAGCGTATTTTTTTGCAATTGAGATGACAAGTCTTAGATTCGCTTCAATCATTTGACTTTTAGCTTTTTTAGCCATGCGGTCACCTCGTCTATATTTTTTGTTGATTTCTTTTAATTCAGCAATAGTTATTTGCATCTCTTCTTCTTGCTCTAAGAGGCTCTTTTGAATATAGTAGATGTTTTCTTTTTGTTTCTTGAGTGATTCTATGACGGATTTATCAAGGTTAACTGATTTAAGCCAGTCAAAGTTGGTTTCATTGCCAGTAAATGAGCTATAAAAAACCTCTTTTGGCATACCAGAATCAAGGCAAAGGTCACGAACTGTTTTCTCTTTTACTTTAACTACATCAATACGATTACTTACAAGCTCCATCATTGAGCTCACTAATTTTGGCGCGAGTCTTACGTCCGAAATACAAGTCGAGAATTTTTGTCGAGCTTTGACAGTTTTTTCATCAAGATAGCCATTCTTTTTATTGGCTCTTGTATAACTGTCAAAAGCTTTTTGAATTTTATTAATACGCTCATATACCTCGCCTTCATCAGGTCCTGTATATTCTAGCTCGTCGAAGTCTTCCTCATCTTGATCTTCATTATCTTCTAGATTGGCTAACTTTTCTTCAATAAAAGCTTGCTTTTTCTCAAACTCTTCTGCATCACCCTGATAGCCGATAACGACATCAGTCATTTTACATTTACCTTCCTCAAGCCTAGTATAAGCTTTAAAGAAGTAGTCTGAGATTTCTGGATAAAGAGTAATGGCTTGCATAATTTCAAATACACCAGCCTCAATTTCTTTAGCAATACGAACTTCATCTTGTTGTTCAAGTAGTTCTACAACACCCATTTCGCGCATATACATGCGAA
>CAJWNF010000115.1 GCA_913044155.1 uncultured Gammaproteobacteria bacterium | reverse complement strand
CCTTGTTTAATTTTTTTGTAGTTGCCAAATACAAATTTAAAATTACTTTTAATAAAATCGCGTAAACCGTTAATCGTTACTACTGTAATTTTGCCTCCCGGTTTTAGCGCATCAAATGCATCGTAAAGAATAATCGAAAGCTGTTCGCGACCGACTTTAGCTGGAATATTTGAGATGATTTGGTCAAATTTTACTTCCTTTGATACTTGCCTAAATGCATCAGAAAGGTAAGCTTTGGTATTGTTAATGTTATTTAATTTTGCATTTTGATTGGCGAGCTCTACTGCAACAAAATCTTTGTCGACCATGTGGACTTCGCCTTTATCGCAATGTTTTGCTAGTGCAAGTCCGATCGGTCCATAACCACAACCCAGATCAAGACAGATGTCGTCTGGATCTACTGTAATATGTTTCATTATCAGCTCTGTTCCATCATCGATAGCTCTTGGGCTAAAAACGCCCCAACGAGTGTTAAATTCCAAATCAACATTCATTAGCTTTGCCTTTAATAGCAAATCTTGCTTAAGCCTTGTGGTATCAGAGCGAGTAAACAAAATACTTTAATAATAAAAAAATGGTGAATTATATCATGGCGTCAATCTCCTTGCCTCCATGATAAAATTGTCATCATGAATAGACCCGAACTTTTATCACCTGCTGGCAGCCTCAAACATATGCGTTACGCCTATAGATATGGAGCTGATGCGGTTTATGCTGGTCAACCGCGTTATAGTCTAAGAGTGAGAAATAATGCCTTTGATTTCGAGGCAATTAAAACTGCCATCAGCGAAGCTCATAGCCTCAACAAAAAATTCTTTGTTGCATCTAATATTATTCCCCATAACAGTAAGATTAAAACTTACATGAAGGATATTGAGCCGGTAATTAATCTAAAACCTGATGCACTTATAATGGCTGACCCAGGACTAATCATGATGGTCAAGGAAAAATTTCCTCAACAATCCATACACTTATCCGTACAAGCCAATACAATCAACTATGCAACTGTAAATTTTTGGAAAAGTGCTGGCATAAGTCGTATTATTCTCTCGCGCGAACTTTCACTAGATGAAGTTAAAGAGATTAGGCAAAAGTGTCCAGATATCGAGCTTGAAGTGTTTGTTCACGGTGCGCTCTGTATTGCTTACTCTGGTCGTTGTCTGTTGTCGGGATATTTTAACCATAGAGACCCCAACCAAGGCACATGCACAAATTCTTGTCGATGGAAATACGATGTTAAAGAGGCAGAGCAAACTTTTGAAGGAGACATTAAAACAGTAGAAAATAAATCAACAGATGAACAATTAGTTCTATTGGAAGAGCAAGGTAGGCCTGGTGAATTAATGCCTGCTTATGAGGATGAACATGGAACCTACATAATGAACTCTAAAGACCTAAGAGCAATAGAGCATGTCCATACACTTACAAGTATTGGAATTGACTCACTAAAAATTGAAGGTCGGACAAAGTCACACTACTATGTAGCTCGAACTGCTCAAGTTTATGCACAAGCAATTGATGATGCTGCAAGAGGCAAATCATTCAATCCTGAAGCATTCGGCGTCCTAGAAAATCTTGCCAACCGTGGCTACACTGATGGGTTTTATAGACGCCACCAACCTGAAGAACTACAAACCTATTTTGACAATTATTCTCGCTCAAATAAACAACAAGTAGTGGGTGAAATCTTGGAATACAAAGATGGAAAAATTCTCATTGATACAAAAAATAAGTTCAGTGTCGGCGACTCTATTGAAGTTATTTTGCCAGAGCGTTGCTTTAATGACATTGTCGGACCAATGACAACTGAAAAGAATGAAGAAATTGAGGTTGCAAAAGGTAGTGGCTATAGAGTCTGGATACCTATGAAAAAAATTGACCCTAGTTTTGGATTTATTGCTAAGAATTTTGACGAGACAATTAAAATCAAAAATAAGAATATCAAGAAGGATCCTAAGCAAAAAATCCGCAGACCATCTTGGTAATTAAATATATCTATAAAGTATAATCGTGTTTTTTAATTCAGTTTTGTTTCATGCTCGATAAGATTAATAACCCTAACGACATTAAAAAGTTAAGTTTCGACGAGCTGAATCAGCTTGCCAATGAAATGAGGGATGCGTTAATCGAAAATACCAAAAAAACAGGTGGTCACCTTGGCTCAAACCTTGGAACAGTTGAGCTCACTATAGCAATGCATTTCGTGTTCAATACTCCTGAAGATAGCTTTATATGGGATGTTGGACATCAGGCTTATGCCCATAAAATGCTTACAGGTAGAAACAAATCAATGTCAACTTTAAGAAAGTTCAATGGAATCTCAGGATTCACCAAAATTGCTGAAAGCGAACATGATGCATTTGGAGCTGGCCATTCATCGACCTCAATTAGTGCGGCACTCGGCATTTCACTTGCAAACAAGCTGAATAATAATAATGACACTGCGATAGCGGTTATTGGCGATGGTGCGCTGACAGGTGGTATGGCGTTTGAAGCTCTTAACCATGCCGGTGACACCGATGCCAACTTGCTAATCATACTTAATGATAACGACATGTCTATTTCAAAGAATGTTGGCGCACTTAGCAAGTATTTGACAAGACTGATATCTGGAAAAATATATTCCACTATGAAGAAAAAATCTCACAAACTGCTTGAAAGGCTTCCACGTATAAAGGATTTTGCAAAACGTTCTGAAGAACACCTTAAAGGAATGGTTCTCCCAGGTACATTGTTTGAAGAGCTCGGTATAGATTATTTTGGTCCAATAGATGGCCACGATATCCCTGAACTAATCAAAACTCTTCAAAACCTAAAAAATCATAACAAACCAAGAATTCTCCACGTTATTACCAAGAAAGGCCAAGGAATGGAAGATCTTGAAAACAATCCATCCAAATTTCATGGTATTGCGCCGCCGACAAGTTCTAAGAATGAACACCCTAGTTATAGTAAGGTTTTTGGCAGATGGCTTTGTAATATGGCCGAAAAAGACAATAAACTAATTGGAATTACTCCAGCCATGTGCGAAGGCTCAGGAATGGTTGAGTTTTCTGAAAA
>CAJWNF010000114.1 GCA_913044155.1 uncultured Gammaproteobacteria bacterium | reverse complement strand
TTATGAATGATTTTCAATAAAATCAATCGCCATTTTGAGTCTTGAAAGTGTCCTATTCTTGCCAACCAATTGTGCGCTTTTGTCAATACTGCCGGACTTTCCATTGCCGCTTAGAGCCAACCTAAATGGCTGACCTACTTTAGCAAAACCAATATCTCGGTTTTCACATATTTTCTTTATCACATTATGTATCTCATCTGCAGTCCACAAATCTAAAGCCTCTAAATCACTAAGCAAGTTCTCAAGTATTGGTCTGGATTCAGCTTGAAAAAACTTTTTCGCAAGCTCTGAATCGAAAGAGTCGAAGTCTTGATAAAACATGGCGCAATTTTCAGTCATCTCTATTAATGTTTTTGATCGATCTCTTAGGCTCTCGACAACATTTTCAATCTTGGGACCAGTATTTGTGTTTATTAACTTCTTGTCCAGGTGATATTTAAGATGATTTACAAGTTCGTCAATTTTTGTTGATTTTATGTAGTTTTGATTTAACCAAACAAGTTTGTCTTTATTGAAGCTTGCGGGCGATTTGTTTATGTCTTTAAGGTCGAACAACTCAATCATTTCGTTAATAGAAAACAATTCTTGATCACCATGAGACCAGCCCAACCGAACAATATAATTTAACAAAGCTTTTGGCAAATAGCCTTCATCCCTATAAGACAATATGTTTACAGCGCCATGCCTTTTTGATAGGCGGGTACCATCTGTACCAAGAATCATCGGGACATGAGCAAAATCTGGAAGTTTCCAACTCAAAGCTTTATACAGGTTTATTTGTTTTGGGGTGTTATTTATATGATCATCTCCTCGAATCACGCAATCTATGCCCATATCATGATCGTCGACAACCACTGTCAAGTTATATGTTGGCGAGCCATCGGCTCGGGCAATGATCAGATCATCCAGCTCAATATTAGCAAACTCAATATCTCCCTTAACATAATCTTTAAAAAGAACATGCCCTTCATCTGGATTTAGAAATCGAACAACTCCTCTAGTAAGATTTTTTTTTCGACAGCATCCGTCATATTTTGGTTTTTCACCTTTTTTCATTAAATTTTCACGAAGACTGTCTAGTCGTTGTTTAGAGCAATTACAATAATAAGCCTTGCCATTATCAATGAGCGATGAAACTACAGCGTGATAGCGCTCAATCCTATCGCTTTGAAATATTGGGCCATTATCATAGCCAAGACCTAACCATTCCATACCTTGCAAAATAACTTCTACAGATTCTTTTGTAGAGCGTTCTTTGTCTGTATCTTCAATTCGAAGTATGAATTTCCCTTGATTTTTTTTAGCCCAAAGCCAGGCAAAAAGCGCTGTTCTGGCGCCACCAATATGTAAATATCCAGTGGGCGAAGGAGCGAAACGTGATTTCATTATTTATACATATTTCGTTTAAAACAGTTAACTACAAATTGCTGCAATTTATAGCTCTATAGAGTTTCTATATGAGTTTAATTATAAATGCTTTTTTATCCATACAACAATTCAAATGAATTGCTAATTGTACACTGTTATAATTATTTACCAACATGCAAATGAGCAGGTCAATTAATGGAATTCACGCAACAGAATGCCAATCAAAATAGCATCGTTTCGGTTGACGATTCAGTGATTATGCTTTCTCACACCAAACTTAAAACGCCGTGCTATATTTCTTCAAATTATTCCGAGGAAGTATCAACACTCTCCCTTGATTTGATAAGCAAGGAATCAATATTTCCATTAATAGCTAAAAAGCCAGTTGATTTGCTCATTATTGGCACTGGCAAGAGCACAAAATTTCTCCCACCTAAACTGCAAACAGAATTATCTGAAATAGGCCTGAATATTGAGTGCATGAACAATGTTTCTGCTTGTAGCAGTTTCAACTTGCTCCTCACCGATGCAAGGTCTGTGGGCTTACTGATTCTATGATCTCTTCTTTAGCCAAATATTTCAAATCTTTCTATAGATACTTCAAAATTGATATACCTCTATTTATACTGATTATTATTCTTGCTGCTTTTGGTTTGCTAATTCTTTATAGCAGCTCTGGTGAATCTATTGATCTAATTTATCGTCAATTAATTCGCCTCGCTATAGCATTCGGAGCAATGATTGTTGTATCACAAATACCACCACTATATCTAAATAGAGCAGCTCCAACTTTGATCACTATAGGTATTTTCTTATTAATTCTGGTTTTACTTATTGGCAGCACTGGAGGTGGAGCTCAAAGATGGCTAAACTTGGGTTTTATTAAATTTCAACCTTCAGAAATGATGAAAATTATTGTACCTATCTCAATAGCGTCAATATTAAGCGAAAGAACGCTTCCTCCTAGAGCATTGATGAGTCTATTATCATTAACAGTAATTATCGTCGTTGTTGCTCTTATAGCTCTGCAGCCAGATCTTGGAACCTCTCTTTTAATCGGCGCATCAGGGATTTATGTGTTGTTTTTCTCAGGAGCTAGCATTCGTCTAGTGAAAAATACTTGGTTAAACTTAGGTCTTCTTTTAGGAACACTAAGTGGTTTACTCTATGTTGCTTGGAATTACTTATTAATATCGTACCAACAAAATCGAATCATAACTTTATTCAATCCAGAATATGATCCTCTGGGTTCTGGCTATCACATCATGCAATCAAAAATTGCAATTGGCTCTGGCGGCCTTACAGGCAAAGGACTCAATCAAGGCTCACAATCTCAACTCGATTTTATACCAGAATCATCAACTGACTTTATTTTTTCAGTTTTAGCAGAAGAAACCGGTTTTATTGGAGTTCTTTTCCTGATATTCATCTACCTGTTGATTATCTATCGCTGTATGGATCTTTCAATGCGATGCGAAGATAATTTCTCAAGGCTATTAGGCGCTAGCCTTACTTTTATCTTTTTTACCTATGTTTTTGTAAATATTGGCATGGTATCAGGCCTACTTCCTGTAGTCGGAGTTCCCTTACCGCTGATAAGTTATGGTGGGTCTTCTTTGCTTACTTTAATGACCAGCCTTGGAATTATCATGTCGATCTATAAACATAAAACGCCTCGCTATATAAAATAACTAATATCTATTTTCTAAAAAGCGTTTT
>CAJWNF010000113.1 GCA_913044155.1 uncultured Gammaproteobacteria bacterium | reverse complement strand
CTAAAAATACAACCGGAAACTCTAAACCTTTTGCAGAATGCACTGTCATTAATTGTACGCAACCCTGATTATTCTGGTTCGATTCGCCACTCGAATCAAGCGTCGCTAGCGCAATAAAGCCCTGAGTTTCATTCATTTCTCCGTCTTCTTCATGGACGTACTGTCCTGCCGCACTAACCAATTCTTCTAGATTCTCTTTCTTGCTACCTGCCTTATCCGTTTTATCGTTAGCGTAGTGGTTCATCAGACCTGATTTAATGATGATGGCATCAACCTTTTCACTAAGAGAGAGGTGAAATGTTTTTTCTTTAATTGATTCTATCAAGTCGACAAAGGATTGCAGAGAATTCGATGCCCGTGTTGGGAGTTCTTTTGCAATATTTATCGATGCTTGGAATAGGTCTGTGTGTTTTTCTGTTGCATGTTCTCTAATCTTTTCTAGAGTTGCAAGGCCTATACCGCGGGCGGGAAAGTTTACGATACGCTCGAAGGCTATATTGTCGCTTGAGTTTTCGATAAGTCTTACATAAGCCATCGCGTCCTTTATCTCGGCTCGCTCAAAAAAACGTAAACCGCCATAGATCTTATAATCAATGTTGTGTTTAATTAGGGTTTCCTCAAAAACGCGAGACTGGGCGTTAGATCGATAAAGGATAGCGCACTCGTCGAGATTCCTGCCTTGGTTAAATTGAGATTCAATTTTGGTAATGACGTATTGCGCCTCTTCAGTTTCACTTCGGGCATTAAATACATCGACAAGTTCACCGTCACCAGTCTCTGTCCACAATGATTTTTCTAGTCTATTGTTGTTGTTTGCGATTAATGCATTTGAGGCGCTTAAAATGTTGCCGGTCGAGCGATAATTTTGCTCAAGCTTGATAACCTCGATTGGGTTAAAGTCACTTTCTATTTTCTGAATGTTCTCTATTTTAGCTCCACGCCAACCATAAATAGATTGGTCGTCATCACCGACACAA
Organism: uncultured Gammaproteobacteria bacterium; assembly: GCA_913044155.1. Next base: position 2,139 of record CAJWNF010000113.1, on the reverse strand, counting down.
AATAAGCGATTTTGAGCGCTGTAAAGTAGTTTAATCCATTCATATTGAATGCGGTTTGTGTCTTGAAATTCATCAATCAGAATGTATTTAAACTTTTCTTGGTAATTAGCCAAAATAGTTTGATTGTCACTTAGGAGTTGATAAGTTCTCAGTAATAGTCCGGCAAAGTCAACCAAGTCGTTGACTTGGCAGTGCTTTTCATAAAGATCGAAAATCTTGGCACTTTGTTTGACAAAATAGTTATGACCCGGATCAATTTCAGCAGCAGACAGACCTTCATCTTTTTGTTGGTTAACAAACCATTGAACCCTTCTGACTGGAAATTTTGCCTCATCGATTGAATTCTCTTTCATGATGCGTTTGATAATTCTAAATTGGTCCTGAGAGTCTAGGATTTGAAAGTTTGGAGATAAGTTAGCTTCAATTGCGTGACTTCTGAGTATGCGGTGAGCTATCGAATGAAAGGTGCCCACCCACATCCTTCCAATTGGCCTTCTAAGTAGATCTGTAAGCCTTTCTTTCATCTCGTTTGCTGCCTTGTTTGTAAAGGTAACGGCAAGGATGTTGTCTACATGGACATTTTTTTCTGAGACCAGATAATGAATTCGATGGGTTAAGACGCGAGTTTTGCCACTACCAGCGCCAGCCAGAATCAGTGCATTAATTCCGTCCCCAAGACTAACGGATTGTTTTTGCTTGTCATTTAGGTTGTTAACGATATTAGATGCCATCACTAGTGAATAATATACAGTTAAATGGTTATTACTGAGTTAAGAGCTTGATGGTATAAATTTCTCTAAATCTTCGATGCTAATTTCACCAATAAAAGTTTGCATTAATTCTCCTTCGGGGTTATAGATTTGGGTTGTTGGCATCCCTAAAATGTCGCCAAACTTTAGATATTCCGCACCATTGTTGTCGTTATACAAAATTACAGGGTAGTTTATTGCGAAGCGAGCGGAGAATTCCTCTATAGCCTTCAAATCAATGGGTTCATAGTCTAAACCCAATATCTCCACTTGATCAGAGTGCTGGTCGTAAAATTTTACGAAAGCAGGAATTTCATTTAGGCAGGGTGTACACCAGGTTGCCCAAAAATTAATCACCAAGTATTTGCCATGCGTGGTTTTGTGGGTGTGGATATTACCTTTAGTGTCTGTTAATTCAAATTGAATCGATGATTCATCCTGTTGCCACTGCCATAGAGGCTTTATCCAGTCAACAACATCTCCAAAGGTAAAAGCTTGGGTTGTATGAAAAGGCGCAATGAGCAATAGTATAATGAATGTTTTTTTCATGAAAAAATCGATGACAGCAAAGATATATCATAACTCTCGTTGCTCTAAATCTAGAGCAACACTGGCCATTTTAGAGCAAAACAATGTAGATTTTGAAATTGTTAACTACCTTCAGGAAACTCCGAGTGAATCTGAATTAAGGTCGCTATTATCTGATCTAGATATTAATGCTCGAGATTTGATTAGAAAAGGTGAACAAGCTTATAAGGATTTGAATCTAGTTGATAAGTCAAAATCTGATGACGATTTAATTGCAGCTATGATTAAATTTCCTATTCTGATTGAAAGGCCGATTGTAAAGACAAGCAAGGGCGCGGCAATTGGAAGACCGCCAGAGAACGTTTTAAGTATTCTTTAATCGCTCATCTACTCTCTATGGTAGGGGTGGTTGGTCAAGAGGGTGTGTCCACGAAACAGCTGCTCGATGACCAAAAGCCTCGCCATGGTGTGTGTCATTGTGAGTCCTGACAGTCCCCATAGCTGATGACATTTTTGTTTGCATTCAGTGGACAAGCCATCCGCACCTCCAATAATGAGAGCCACGCTATCGCCATTAAGTTGCCAATCCTTTATCGAACTCGATATAGCTTTACTGGTTTGTTGTTTTCCTTTCTCATCAAAACCAATCAGGATTGTTGAAGCTGAGGCTGCTTCTATCAACATGTCGCCTTCGAGGGACTTTATTTTTTCAGTGTTGTTTGATTTGCGACTCTGGGACTCTAGCGCTGTAATAGTAAAGTTATAGATACTTGGGAGTTGTTTTTGGTAATGCTGAATTCCTGTATTAATCCATTCAGGTGTCTTTTTCCCTATTGCTATAAGGTTAATTTTCATCATCCTC
>CAJWNF010000112.1 GCA_913044155.1 uncultured Gammaproteobacteria bacterium | reverse complement strand
GAGAATTCCTATTTACAAAAAGGATCGTTTCTTTAAAGTGCAGAAAAAATCTTTCGGCGGGGCATGATGAGGCATTTCTAGGTGCAACACCTCCATTGGACATCGCCTCGGCTATCTGTGTATAGTGCTCGTCTGTTAAACGAACATATCTAGCGTCGAGGAATTGATCTGCGTTATTGCTGCCTTGATTGGTGTTTATGTAGTCGATTAATTCTTTGAGCATGTTGTAATCTGTAAGTTGCTTCAGCTAGGGAATTTATCGATTATTTTAATTTTTTGGCTCGATATATTTGATTTTATAAATATCAATTATGGTTATCGTCATGGCTGCAATTATCGGGCCAATAAATAGCCCCAGAATGCCGAACTGGATAATGCCTGCTAGTGTTGCTAAGACAGTAATCAAGGTATGGTCTAGTGCGCTACTATGGTTCATTGTTTTAGAGAGCTTTTTGATAATAAATGGTCGAGCAAAGTTATCGATCAAGGTGCCCGCCAATACAACTCCGAAAAACAAAATAATAAATGCATTAGCTGTCTCACCTATGGCAAACAAATATAGTGATAAAGGGAGCCAGACAAGCAGGCCGCCAAGTACAGGAATGAAACCTGCTAAAGCCATCGAGACACCAAAAAACAATGCTGACAAGCCGACCATTGAGGCGCCTACTGCAAACACTAAGCCTTGTAGAAGAGAAACCAGAAATACGCTCCCAACAAGGGTTACCGATAAACCGGAAAACTCCCTTAAGAGGATGTCATTGAGTTTTTCTTCGAGAGGCGAAATAGCTCTAATTTTTTCGATGATTAATTCACCATCTACATAGAAGTAATACAGCGAAAAGATTGCAATGACGACAAAGAAGATGAACTGGCTCGATAAAGTCAGGACACTTCCTAGAATCATGATGGCGAAGTCTTTGATAGTGATAACAATACTTTCAATGTTGTTCTTCACCGTGCTGTCAAGAAACTCTCTAATTGTGTCGTTTAGTGGTAGTCCTGCAACAGTTTGGTCAAATATTTTCCGAATTTCACTTATCTGGAAATTGTCTTCAAGCATGCGAATTAGGGCAGTAACCTCGATACCGCTAACTAAAATTACATAGCTTAGAGGCAGAATTAACAGGATTGTTACTCCGAAAACCATCACCAGAGCTGCTCTATGATGAGAATAATTTTGAGCTAATCTATTAAATCCGCTGTACGTTGTAATGCAAATTAATAGTGATAAAAACAATGCTGGAAGGAATGGCGTGAATAGCCATATTAAGGCAGCAGAAGAGAGCGCCAGTAAGGTTAGTATTAGTACACTCTCATGAATATTTTTTTTGTTTTCAGTCATATTGCCTCCATTCTAATAACGCAATAAGCAATCTCGTCATAGGGGTGTGTTATTTTTAAAGCAGATATTGCCTCATCAATATATTCGCTAGCACAAACCATTTCTACTTTATGTTCAGGAATGATTTCTAGTTGACCTAGCTTGCCAATAAACGGATTAGCTTTTTGAGTGGGCATATATTGTCCTTCTCCCTCGATTTGCCATGAACAGTTAGTGTAGTTTGAATTATTAGTCGAGCCTGCACCGGCATCAAACATTGCTTTTTTAACCAGCTCAGTGTGAGATTTAGGCACATAAAAGCTAATTTGGTACATCGAAGTCCCCTTTGAGATATTTTTTTCTCTCTCTTTTATCCATGCGCTCAATGGCATATCTTAAAGTAGTTCTGGGAATCTGTGCATAGTTTTGTATTAAAAATTTTCTTATCAAGTCTCCGTCTCTTTTATAGATTTCACGAAGCATCCATCCTACAGCTTTGTGTATCAAGTCATGATTGTCTTTAAGTAGCAACTTTGCTAGATCAAGAGTAGTTTTGAATTGATTATTTCTAATAAAGGTAAAAGTTGAGATAATGCTGATTCGCCTAATCCAGAGATTGTCAGATCGCACTAGATCAAATAAAATTGTTGTTCTTTCAGGGTGCTTGTAGAGATAATCTCCAACAATATAGGGCGCACTTGAGTCAACTAAATCCCAGTTATTGATTGCAGTTAAATGTTCCATATAGTATTGATAGATTTTCTCGTTATCTTCTTTTTTGTACTTATTGACTAATATAATCAGAGCACAAAGTCTAACCTCATGAATAGGACTTTGTATCAATTCGGTAAGCTCTTTCAAGGAAATCTCTTGACTAAATTTTTTTGCGATTCTGCGAATATTTGGCATAGTCACCCCAAGAAAGATGTCGCCATAGCCGTATTCACCTTTTCCTGTTTTAAAGAACCATTCATTTACTTTGCGGCGCTCTTCAGTTGCTACCAATTTCAAAGCATTTACGACTTCTTTAGTTTTCATCAGATATACTATAATGTTTTCACGAATAACTATCATACATGCAAACAGCATATTTAGCCGGAGGTTGTTTTTGGTGTGTAGAGGCGATTTTTCAGCGCATCAAAGGAGTTAAAGGTTTGACCAATGGCTATTGCAATGGCTCTACAGAAAATCCTAGCTATGAAGAAATATGTTCTGGCCAGACTGGACACGCAGAAGCTGTAAAAATAGAGTTTGATGAAAGCGAGACTTCTTTCTCTGATTTACTTGAAGTGTTTTTTTTGACTCATGATCCAACTAGTCTAAATCGTCAAGGTTCAGATGTGGGTATTCAGTACCGGTCAGCAGTATTTTTTATAAATCCAGAGCAAAGAGATTTAGCTAAAACCACAATTGAATCTATTCCAAATGCGGTAACAGAAATCAGCCCTCTAGATGTTTTTTATGCTGCCGAGAATTACCATCAAAACTATTATAATAACAATCCTAATCAGCAATACTGTCGCTTGGTAATACTGCCAAAGATAGAAAAGTACTTTAATTAAATATGGACGACCAAGAATTACTTAGATATTCTAAACAAATTATGTTGCCGCAGATTGATGTTGAGGGGCAACAGAAAATCATCGATTCTACAATACTTATTATTGGGATGGGCGGTTTGGGGTCGCCAACTGCTTTGTATTTGGCAGCTGCAGGAGTCGGCCATATAATGATTGCTGACTTTGATCAGGTAGAGTTATCGAACCTGCAACGTCAAATTATTCACCGCACTTCGGATA
>CAJWNF010000111.1 GCA_913044155.1 uncultured Gammaproteobacteria bacterium | reverse complement strand
TTTTTAGACTGGGAACACATATTGTAATCCCATTCATATCGCAGACTGCGCTTGCTTCATTAGTAGAAGACAACAGGGACGGTATTTTGGGTATGTTTAATATGTTCTCAGGTGGAGCTTTAGAACGCTTATCTATATTCACTCTAGGAATAATGCCCTACATATCATCATCAATTATTATGACATTGATGACTTCTGTGGTACCTCACTTTGAGCAATTAAAGAAAGAAGGTGAACGCGGTAGAAGAAAAATTACACAGTACACACGTATGGGTTGCGTATTTTTGGCAGTCTTCCAGTCTTATGGTATCTCAATTGCATTGCAATCTCAATCAGGGGGCGGTGTTGCCCTAGTCACGAATCCTGGACTGACATTTAGCTTTGTCACCGTTGTGACATTGACGACTGGAACGCTATTCTTGATGTGGTTGGGTGAACAAATCAGTGAAAAGGGTGTAGGTAACGGCATATCAATGATTATTTTTGCAGGTATCGTTGCTGGCTTGCCTGTCTCATTAGGAAATACTCTAAGTATGGTCAGTACCGGTGAATTAAGTGTTTTTGCGGTTATGCTTATATTAATTATGGCTTTCCTTGTGATGGGTTTTATTGTTTTTATGGAAAGAGGTCAAAGGCGTATTACTGTGAATTATGCTAAACGCCAACAAGGCAGGAAAATGGTTGGCGGGCAAAGTTCATACTTGCCACTAAAAATTAATATGGCTGGCGTTATTCCTCCAATTTTTGCCTCTAGCATTATTCTTTTTCCTGCAACACTGGGTGGATGGTTTTCACAAACTGAAGGGTTGGGGTGGCTAGCAAATATCACCTCAAGTCTATCGCCAGGACAGCCGCTATATATCATGTTCTATGCTTCGGCGATTATGTTTTTTACCTTTTTCTATACAGCATTAACATTTAACGCTAAGGATACAGCAGACAATCTACGCAAATCTGGTGGCTTTATACCTGGTATAAGACCTGGCCAGCATTCAGCAGATTATATTGATACTGTGACAACGAGATTAACTGCAGTTGGTGCAATCTATATTACTGGAGTTTGTTTGCTTCCAGAGTTTTTGATTTTGTACTGGAATGTACCCTTTTATTTTGGCGGCACAAGTCTTCTGATTATTGTTGTTGTGGTGATGGATTTTATTGCTCAGGCGCAATCTCATATGATGTCAAATCAATATGAAGGTTTGATGCGTAAGGCGAACTTAAAGTAAGGATAAGTTATGAAAGTAAGAGCATCTGTTAAAAAAATCTGTAAAGATTGCAAAATTATTAAAAGAAACGGTGTAATTCGTGTCATCTGTAAAGAGCCACGACATAAGCAAAGACAAGGATAATTTCATTGACAATGCTTGATTTACAAAGTAAAATTTCTCGTTTTTTGATTTTTAAAATTATGAGTGAAAAAAAGTCGCTCATGTGGAGAATTTAAAGGGATTATAGGTATACTTTATGGCGCGAATTGCAGGAATAAATATTCCAACACACAAGCACATTGTAATTGGATTACAATCAATTTTTGGTATTGGTCAAACAAGGTCAAGACAAATTTGTGAAGCACTCAAATTAGATCCAAGCACTAAAGTCGCTGCACTTTCAGAAGAACAGCTAGATTTGATTCGCTCTGCTATTGCTCAGTACGAGGTTGAGGGTGACTTGAGGCGCGAAGTTGCAATGAATATCAAACGTCTTAGAGACTTAGGTTGCTATCGAGGTATTCGCCATAGAAAATCTCTTCCTGTACGTGGTCAGAGAACAAAAACTAACGCAAGAACTCGCAAGGGTCCTCGTCGTTTAATTAAATAATCAGGCAAGGGTTATGGCGAAAGTACAAACAACAAAGAAAAAATCCAAGAAAATTGTTTCAGACGGTATTGCTCATATACATGCAACTTTTAATAATACGATTGTCATGATTACTGATCGTCATGGTAATGCATTGTGTTGGGCAACATCAGGTGGTGCTGGTTTTAGAGGTTCTAGAAAGTCGACCCCTTTTGCGGCTCAGGTTGCCGCTGGAAATTGTGGTGAGCAAGCGCAAGCAATTGGCATGAAGAATCTTGAGGTACGTGTAAAAGGTCCTGGTCCAGGGAGAGATTCAGCTATCCGTGGCCTTAATGCGCAGGGCTTAAAAATACAATCAATAACAGATGTGACTCCAATCCCTCATAATGGTTGTCGTCCTTCTAAAAAACGTAGAGTTTAAGGGTAGATTATGGCAAGATATACTGGTCCCACATGTAAACTAGCTCGTCGCGAAGGTGTTGACCTAGAGCTTAAGAGTGGTGTTAGATCGATTGATTCTAAATGTAAATTAACACAGTTACCTGGTGCACATGGCGCCAATGCCCGACGTCAAAAAGGTAGTGATTACGGTCTGCAGTTGCGCGAAAAACAGAAAGTTAGACGTATTTACGGGATTCTAGAAAAGCAGTTTCGACTTTACTATAAAAAAGCCAGCTCTAAAAAGGGTTCAACAGGTGAAAACCTGTTGTCATTGCTAGAATGCCGTCTTGATAATGTGGTCTATCGTATGGGTTTTGCTTCAACACGAGCCGAAGCGAGGCAATTAGTTTCACATAAGTCAATTGTAGTGAATGGTAAGGTTGTAAATATCCCGTCTTACCAAGTCAGCGCAAATGATGAGATTGCAGTTAGAGAAAAAGCAAAAAAACAAAATCGAGTTCAATTAGCTATTGAACTTGCTGAACAGAACGGTATAGCGGAATGGGTTGATGTTGATAACAAAGCATTAAAGGGTGTCTTTAAGAGTGCACCACTTAGAAATGAGCTGTCAGCAGATATTTCAGAACATTTGATCGTCGAATTGTATTCTAAATAGGAATTAAATATGCAAGGAAGTGCAAGAGATTTTTTAAAGCCAAAGTTAGTTGACTCAGTTGAATTATCTAAAAACGAGTACCGTGTCGTTCTTGAACCTTTCGAACGCGGATTCGGGCATACATTAGGTAATGCACTTAGAAGATCTTTATTGTCTTCAATGGTTGGATCTGCAATAACAGACGTCGCTATTGATGGTGCGATGCATGAATTTTCTTCCCTTGAAGGTGTACAAGAAGATGTTCTTGATATCCTTCTTAACTTAAAAGAAGCTTC
>CAJWNF010000110.1 GCA_913044155.1 uncultured Gammaproteobacteria bacterium | reverse complement strand
GTAGTTTCATTTTCCATTGCCAATAACATTTTTTGCTCAAGATTAAGGTTTACATAATTGCCTCGCAAGTAAACAAGTGGAGTTTTTGTTGTACTATCAAATGCAAGTACACGGCCAATAAGAATGAAATGGTCGCCACTGTCTATAAAGTTATCTTTTGCACAGTCAAACCATGCAGCTGAGCCTTTAATAATGGGACTACCAGTGACTCTAGACTCCCAGTCAATTTGTTCAAAACGATCTGTAACAGGGCGGGCAAAGGTGGTAGATATTTGGTCTTGACTTTCCGAGAGCACATTAACCGCAAAACTTTCACCGTTTGAAAAAGACTCTAGATTGAAAGAGGCCTTATCAATGCATATTGAAATTAATTGTGGGTTAAGTGATACTGAAGTGAAAGAGTTAGCAGTAAAGCCAATCGGTTTATTTTCCCTATCAATGGTTGTAACGATTGTTACACCGGTTGGAAATGTTCCAAGCGCATTACGAAAATCTCGAATTAAATAATCGCTTGTCATCTGGATTTTCTTTTGACGTTTTTTAGATGATTTTCAATTATCGGATTTACTTTGCTTGGTGCAATATACGACATCATATGTGCCTCATCTTCAACAGAAACGAATTCACCTTGCGGGGTCAGTTCAGCCATCTTTCGAGACATCTCGGGTGTGGAGTTGGGGTCATCATCACCTGTTAAGTATAGAACAGGGCAACTCAAGCGCGAGAGCTTATTTAAAAAAACTTTGTCAGAAAGTGCGAATAGACGATAAGTCAGTCCGTAACCTTGGGGGGAGGATTGCTCTAACCATTTTCTAACTTCGGCAATGTTTTTCGATCTCTTATTGTTATCATGCCTAAACCAGCGATCTAATGTATGTTCGATATTGAGTATTTGATTGCCTCTTAAAACTTGATTGGCTCGATCTAACGCTTCTAACCGCGCTTTATCAGTTCTGTTAAAAACCATATTTATTGGCGCTAATGCCACAACCTTGTTTGGGTATTTGAGAGCAAACGCAACACTAATTATTGCGCCTATAGAATGACCAACCAAGTAAAACGAAGGAACTTCAAGAAATTCAACTAGATCATTAAGCTGCTCAACATAATCGTCAAGCGAGGCCTCTTCTGGAGGCATGGGGCTTTTGCCATGGCCAAGGAGGTCATAGGCCAAGGTTTGATAGGAACTTGAAAAATATTTTAGCTGGGGTTGCCATACAGCGCTTAACATGCCTACACCATGAACAAAAACTATTGTCTCTGGATTAGAGCCAGAACAGAAATAGGCAGTTCCATGCGTTGTAAATCGCATATCATCAATTAATAAATTTTGATCTCTCAAGTCACTCACAAAAACTTCCCCTTGTATTTAAAGGCGGCAAATTAGCTAATCGGGCACACACCATTTTTTCTCACTGCCTGCCGACTTGAGTGTGAGTGGAATATAACGTATTGCTAGATGCCTGTCAAGAAATCAGTGTGCTGGCTATAAGGCTAGAAGATATTGAAAAATAATAATATTATTATGAAATAATTGACTTTAATCATCAATAATTGACAAAAAAATGAGTTTTTATGGAAAAAATACTTAGATATAACTAAATAATTACAAAAAAACCTAAAAACTCTATGAAATAAGGCAAAAAATTAGTTATTTTGTCTATTTTATGCAGATATTTGTCTTTTTTTGTTTATTTTATTGATATTTCTAGGATTATTTATTGAACAACAATTACCATTGCTGGTCTAACCAGTCGGCCATTTAGTGTAAAGCCAACTTTGATAACTTCTAGAACAGTATTAGAGTCTTTGTCTGGCATTGGTATCATTGTGACGGCTTCGTGCTTTTCTGGGTCAAACCTTTCTCCCACAGGGTCAATCTGTTCTACGCCGAATTTTTCTAGGGTCGAAATAAACACTTTATTAGTCATTTCAAGACCTTCAACTGTATTTTCTAAGGTCGCATTTTTATCGTGGGCTGTCTGTAGACCCAAAGATAAAGAGTCTTTTACCTCTAAAAGAGCTTTAACAAACCCATCTAATGCATATTTATGCGCATTTTCCAAGTCTTTTGCAGTTCGTCTTTTAAAGTTCTCCATTTCAGCCTGGGCACGAAGTAATTTTTCCCAGTTGTCCTTGGCTGATTTTTGTGCCTCTTCAAGCTGGGACTTTAAATCTGTATCCTTTTTAGATTTAGTTTTTGAAGTTTCTTTTGCTTCAGCAGTCTCTGTTTCTACTTTTTTTTGAGCTTTCTTTTTTGTCATTTTTTTACGCAAAATAATGTATAGTTAACACGATATGTAGTCATTCATTTTAATAATTCAAGACCTATGTTTAACACTATTGGCATTATTACTAAACCAAAAGATTTTACCAGTGAAGAGACAGCCCGTGAGCTTAGTGTCTTTCTTCATGAGCAGGGTGTTTCGTTAGTTGAGGGTTCTGAGCAAATCTCAAAAAATGCTGACCTAATTATTGTTGTTGGAGGTGATGGCAGCATACTCAATACTGCTAGGACATATGTTGATAGAAATATTCCAATTTTGGGTGTTAATCTAGGCAGGCTTGGTTTTTTAGCCGATGTATCAGTTGAGAATATGATTGCGGTTGTCGAACAGATATTGAATGGTGATTTTATCAAGGAAGAAAGAGCTTTGTTGTCTTGTCAAATAGAAAGAGGTAATCAAATACTATCAAAACATCTAGCTTTTAATGATGCAGTAATTCATCGTAACAATACCCCTAGAATGATCGAGTTCGAATTGTTTGTTGATGGAGCCTTCGTAAACAATCAACGAGCCGATGGAATGATAATTACAACTCCAACTGGCTCTACAGCATATGCGTTATCAAGCGGCGGTCCGATAATGCATCCGAGTGTTAAATCTATCTGTTTGGTTTCCATATCTCCCCATACAATGAGCCATAGACCAATTATTGTTCATGGAGAAAGCGAAATTGTGATTCGTTTGTTAGACTCTTATGAGAACGCCACTGCAAGTTTTGATGGGCAAGCAAAGGAGTCAATCGCTTTAGGAGACCACATGCGAGTCAAGCAGCATGAAAATTTTGCTCACTTATTGCATCCTAAGGGTTACGATTATTTTGAAATTATTCGTTCAAAGCTACACTGGGGCCATCAAG
>CAJWNF010000109.1 GCA_913044155.1 uncultured Gammaproteobacteria bacterium | reverse complement strand
TTGATGATTGATTTTGTACAAGGAGGGGTTTTGCCATGGTGTGAACACGGCTCTAGAGTCACATACATTATTGCATCTTTCGCTTGGTGCTTAATTTGATCTAGCGCGTTAACTTCAGCGTGGGCTTTTCCATACTCTCGATGGTAATCCTGTGCAATAATTTTGCCATCTCGGGTAATCACACAACCAACCATTGGGTTTGCTCCAACAGTTGATCGTCCCTTCATTGAAAGTTTCAGTGCGAGGGCCATACATTGTGAATCTTGATGAGAGAAAGTCATTATAATAATTGCATTAAATTATCAAACATTTTACTCGGGAGAACGGCGTGGATGAACAGAAAAAACAAGCACTAAAAGTAGCGCTTGGTCAAATCGAAAAACAATTTGGCAAAGGTTCAGTAATGTTTTTGGGTAAAGAAGAATCTAGAACAGACATTGAAGCCGTATCTACAGGAAGTCTTAGTCTTGATATAGCCTTGGGGATTGGAGGTTTGCCAAGAGGGAGAGTTGTCGAGATTTATGGACCAGAATCTTCTGGCAAAACAACCTTAGCGCTTCATGTAATTGCTGAAATGCAAAAACTCGGAGGAACTGCCGCTTTTATTGATGCAGAGCACGCGCTCGACCCTGCTTACGCAAAGCGTTTAGGAGTGGATGCGGATGATTTACTGATATCACAGCCTGATACAGGAGAGCAGGCATTAGAGATTACAGATATGTTGGTTCGTTCTGGTGGAGTCGACATTGTAGTAATAGACTCTGTTGCTGCCTTAACACCAAAGGCTGAGATTGAAGGAGAAATGGGCTCTTCCCATATGGGTTTACAGGCGAGACTGATGTCTCAGGCTTTAAGAAAACTAACTTCAAATATTAAAAAAACCAACACCATGGTAATCTTTATTAATCAACTTCGTATGAAGATTGGCGTTATGTTTGGAAACCCGGAAACAACCACTGGAGGAAACGCTCTGAAGTTTTATGCATCAGTTCGCTTAGATATTCGTAGAATTGGAGCTATTAAAAAAGGTGATGAAATACTAGGTAACGAGACTCGAGTCAAGGTTCTAAAAAACAAAGTTGCCCCACCCTTTAAAAAGGCAGAATTTCAGATACTTTATAACCAAGGCATCTCAAGAGAGAGTGAGGTGATTGATCTTGGTGTGGAACTTGGTTTGGTAGAAAAGGCCGGCGCCTGGTACAGTGTTGATGGAGAAAGAATAGGTCAAGGCAAAGATAATGCCAGAGATTATTTAAAAGACAATTCTGAAATTTGTCAAAAAATTGAAGTAAAAATTCGTGAAAAATTAATGAGTAGCGATGAAGAATCAGACCCAACAACATAAATGTTATCGGGCTGCGCTTAATATGCTTATTAGGCGCGAACATTCGCAACTAGAATTATCAAGAAAACTCCAACAAAAAGAATTTAGTGATAAAGATATTGTTGACTCTATATCTCTTTTGATTGAGCAAAAATATCAAAGTGACGAACGCTTTTCAGAGTCATTCATTTATATGCGTTACGGTCAGGGAAAGGGCCCAATATTAATTGCTGTTGAACTTAAGGATAGAGGAGTCAAGGATTTCGATTTGTCTATTTACGATTGGTTTGAGCTAGCCAAAGAGGTTAGAAGAAAAAAGTTCGGCATGAATATTCCAGTAGATTACAAGGAGAAAGCAAAGCAGAAACGTTTTTTGCGCTCGAGAGGCTTTAATTCAGACCAAATAAACAAGGCTTTTTTGGAAGAAATTTAAGAAAAATAAAAGCAATTAATTTTTTTATGAAATACGAAATAATTAATACAGACGGCAAAGCTCGTCTTGGAAAAATCACTCTTAGTCGTGGCCAAGTAAACACACCTGCCTTTATGCCTGTTGGTACCTATGGCGCGATAAAAGCAATGACCATTGATGAAGTAAAGAATCTCGGTGCAGAAATCATCCTTGGCAATACATTTCATTTATCTATAACACCTAGCATAGAAATTATTGAGGCTCACGGCGATTTACATAACTTTATAAATTGGCAAGGCCCGATATTAACCGACTCTGGTGGTTTTCAAGTCTTTAGTTTGGGGGAAGTTAGAAAGATTACAGAGAAGGGCGTTTTCTTTCGTTCACCAAAGGATGGCTCAAAGATATTTATGGGTCCAGAAGAGTCAATGCAAATCCAACAAAAACTTGGATCAGATATTGTAATGATTTTTGATGAATGTACGCCTTACCCGAGTGAAAAGAGTGTCGTTGATCAATCAATGCAGTTGTCGCTTAGGTGGGCAAAAAGATCTCAAAATGAACACCAGAGACTTAATAATAGCAATCAACTCTTCGGAATTGTTCAGGGCGGTATGCACGAAGATCTTCGCTTACAGTCAATTGAATCTTTGGTGGAGATGAATTTCGATGGTTATGCTATTGGCGGTTTATCTGTAGGCGAACCCAAAGAGGAAATGGCACGAATTTTGAACTATCTACCCGAAAAAATGCCAACCAATAAACCTCGCTATCTTATGGGAGTCGGCACGCCATCAGATCTGGTCGAAGGGGTATCACAAGGGATAGATATGTTCGACTGCGTAATGCCAACAAGGAATGCGAGAAATGGGTATCTGTTTACTTCAGTCGGTGTGATTAAAATCCGTAACGCAAAGTACAAAAAAGATACCAAACCTCTTGATCAGAATTGCACCTGTTCAACATGCCTTGACTATTCAAGGGCTTATCTTCATCACCTTCAAAAAACTAATGAAATTATTGGCTCACGCTTAAATACTCTTCACAATCTGCATTACTATCTAGAGTTGATGAGGTCAATGAGAGAGGCGATAAAAAATAATATATTTGAAGAGTTTAGAAAGAATTTTTATGCAAAGCTGGATTCTAGCGACTAAATTTATTCAGTCACTGAGTTAAGCATAGAAGGTTTTTTACTAAAATAAAGGTCCAGCAGTGATTTAGCTATTGGAGCCGCCTTAGAGCTTCCACTGCCAGCATTTTCAACTATTATGGCAATAGCTACCTCGGGATCTTCAATGGGTGCAAATGCTGTGAATAGGGCGTGGTCTCTTAACTTTTCTTCATAGTTTTCAGCGACATACTCCTCTTCAGGATCGAGTCCAAAAACTTGCGATGTACCTGTTTTTCCTGCAAGTGTATAGTCTAAATCAAGGTTCAGTCGTCGTCCT
>CAJWNF010000108.1 GCA_913044155.1 uncultured Gammaproteobacteria bacterium | reverse complement strand
GCCGACGTGGTGGAATTGGTAGACACGCAGCCTTGAGGGGGCTGTAGCGCAAGCTGTGTCGGTTCGACTCCGACCGTCGGCACCACTTTTACTACCTCGCCTAAGTCACGTTCTTGTACAATCATAATTTTTCTTATGGTGTTCAACTGGATGAACCTTAACAACCGAAAGCTTTTAATAGGAATAGGATTTATGCTAGGGGCAATGTCGGTTGTGCCGATGCTTGATGTACTAGCAAAGATGCTTAGTGAAAACTATCCGGTGACGCAGGTAGCCTGGTCTCGCTTTGCTTTTCATACATTGTGGCTAGTGCCATTGCTTTATTGGCGGCAACTCAGTTGGTGGAAGGCGCCAAGCAGGGCAGGCTTTCACCTGCTACGTAGTCTAATGTTGGCACTGGCAACACTATTCTTTTTTGCCGCCATTAAAACCAACCCTATACCTAACGCACTAACCTTGTTATTTATTTCGCCCCTGGTGGTTGCCGCTCTTGCCCCTTTCTTTTTAGGAGAGAGGTTTGACCCCTATATTGGTGTTGGTGTTTTGGTTGGATTTGTTGGTGTTGTTATTGTGCTGCAACCAAACACTGAAGAATTTAAGCCCACTCTTCTATATGCACTTGTTGCGGGCTTTTGTTATGCGTTTTATATTATAACTACAAGAAATCTTAGTCATAGCGGCCCTCCTTTGCTAACTCTTTTCTATACTGCCATAGTTGGCACTATTGTTCTTGGCCCAATGGCTTTTTCAGTGTGGGAGACACCGGATCTAACAGGGGTTTTAATGGCTGCCGCAATGGGACTTGTGGCAGCGATATCTCATTTTATGATTATCAAGGCCTTTGAGTATGCAAGCGCATCTGAGCTAAGCCCTTTCAATTACTTTGAAATAGTTGTCGCTATTATCTTAAGCTATATAATATTTAAATTTATACCAACAAAAGAAGCAGTCCTTGGGCTTGTGATTATTATTCTTAGCGGCCTTTTTGTGTCATGGAGAGCAGTGAAAAATAATCAAAGCCTAGCCAAAGAAAATGATAGCGTTGTTGAGCTATTGTAGTTCTTCCTGGTTATAGCGCTTAAGGCTCCGCCGCGCCGCCTTCAGAAATTCTTTTATCTACAAAAAAGGAAAGCTCTTCTTCAACGCTTGCCTCGAGCTTTGGCTCTTGGTATTCAACAAGGAGCTGTTTCCATATTTTATTGGCTCGCTGGGTTGTGTCGAGTGAACCGTCGTCTCTCCAGGACTCAAAGTTGCGCCAGTCAGATAACAGCGGAGTATAAAAGGCCGTTTTATATCGCTCTATAGTTTGTGTCGCTCCAAAGAAATGACTGGCTGGCCCAACCTCCGCAATTGCGCCAACTCCTAGCGTATCTTTATCAACTTTTGCCGGCTCTAGAAAGGCTTGCATCATTTGGATCATTTCTGCGTCTAAAATAATTTTTTCATAAGATGCGCATAGGCCTCCTTCAATCCAGCCATGACCATGTTTGATTAAATTTACATGTCCTAATAAACAAGCCCATAGAGACATTTGAGATTCATAGACTGATTGCTCATCAGGGGCGTTTGATGTATTGGCATTAGAGGCTCTTAAAGGGACTTTGTATTTTCTTGCAAGTTGGCCGCTAGCAATGGTGGCTTGTGCATACTCTGGCGTTCCAAATGCAGGGGAGCCTGATTTCATGTCAACATTAGAAGTAAAGCTACCATAAATAGCCGGCGCTCCAGACTTGACACATTGATGAAAGGCAAGCCCTGCAAGTGCTTCAGCGTTTTGTTGGACCAGCGCTCCAGCAACAGTTATCGGCGCCATCGCACCAGCTAACGTAAATGGCGTGTAAATAACCGGCTGATTTCGCTCAGCCATTTCGATTGCTCCCTCTAAAAGAGCTTTGTCGTAGACAAGCGGAGAGTTAGCATTAACTACGGTGGTAATTGACGGCTCTTTCAGTAGAGTTGCTTCATCAATGCCGCGACCTATGCGAATAATTTCAATTGCATCAAGCATTCGCTCGCTGCCTATGGCGTAGCCATACAATGGCTTCGTACAAAGGCGCACACTTGCCGACACAGCTTGCAAATGTCTGATGCTTACATCAAGATCGCAAGGCTCAACTGGGTAGCCACACTGCACATGGACAGTATTGAGAGCTTCACCTAGGCGTATTAGATTGCAATAATCTTCAAAATTGCCAGGCACTCGGCCCCTGTCTAAATCAGAAACATTGGGGGCGCTTGAAACCATACAATAAGCAACGGAGCGGCCACCAATATGGACATCTCTGTCTTTATGTCTGCCATGTAGCGTAAACTCATTCGGCGTCGTTGAAATTTTCTCCATGATAAAGTCAGGATCAAAGCGAACCCTCATGCCATTGCTATCAACCATAGCCCCTTCACGCTTTAATATCGCAACTGCCCGAGGAGATAGGATGTCCATTCCAGTGTCACATAAAACTTTCAGTGAGGATTGATGAATCGACTCTATCTCGTCGTCTGAAAACACCAGCATAGGTTGATAAGGGTTTTTCAGTTGCCGATAGGGAGCCTGCTGGACGACTGGCACAACTCGTTTTTGCTTAGACCTTCCGCGCTTCATGAGACACTCCTAAACCTGAAATATAACGAATTATATTCCTTAAAGTATTTTTTATATTCCTTTTTTATATTCCTCTTAAATTTTCCTATTTACTAGGCAAGTAGAGCAAGCCTTTGGAGATCCAACATAGGCACTAATCTGAGTAAAGACCTAAGTATAATTGTTTTTTGTCTACAGCCCTCTAAAGGCTCGGAACTCACAAAGAACAACTTAATCAAAAAACAGGATGAACTGGAGATTTAAAACAGAAAGAGGGTTTGAGTCGTTTTCCGACCTTGTATTTAATAACTCTAAAAAAGTTATTTTTGCAGTTTTGCTTCTTGTTGGCGCTCTAGCCACACAGCTGCCGTCCCTAAAAATGGACACTTCAACCGAAGGGTTTTTGCATAAAACCGACCCAATGAGAATAGACTACGACGTGTTTAGAAATCAGTTTGGTCGGGATGAAAAATTAATGGTGGCGGTTAAAACTGAAAATATATTTGATCTTAATTTTCTACAAAAACTCGACAGCTTTCATAAGGCCTTGGAGGACGAGCTTCCGCATATTGAAGGAGTAGACTCTCTAATCAATGCTCGAAACACCTATGGCG